>CALBZH010000182.1 GCA_937889795.1 uncultured Syntrophobacteraceae bacterium
ATGTCGAGCAGCACACCGATGGTGCCCGCATAGTCCCCCGTCGCGTCCTGGATTGCCGTGTGAGAGACTTCAAACGTCCCACCCGCCTGGAAGGACAGCTCCAAGGTGAAGGTTTCTCCCGTCAGCGCACGGCGCAGCGCAGCAATCGCCTCGGGCTGGTCACCATAGACCTGGAAGATGGTTCGCCCAACGATTTCACCCGGCTTGAGCCCCAAGCCAGAGAGGCCTTTCCCTTCGGAAAGGGTGAACACTCCATGGCGATCGAAACTGTAAAGCACCACCGGCGCGCCATTCACAACGGTTTGGAGCCGCTGCATGCTCTCTCGCAAAGCCTCCTCCGATTGCTTGCGCTCCGTGATATCGAGGGTCACTCCCGCCACACGCACGGGCTGCCCTTGAGCATTGCAAAAGACCCGTCCCCTCGTGGCATTCCAGTGAACCGAGCCGTCCGGCCAGATGGCACGCTTTTCGATGTCGTAGTCGCCCTTGGCTTCGACCGCCCGTTTGAGAGCGTCGTTAACCCGCTCCCGATCCTCCGGATGGATACGATCGAGAAACTGCTCGTAGGTGATCTCGGCGTCGGGGGGCAAGCCGTACAAGGCCTTGCAGCGATCCGACCACTTGACCTCACCAGCAGCAATATCCCAGCTCCAGTCGCCCAGGCGCGCCGCCTCGAACGCCAATTGGAGATTGGCTTCGCTCGTCCGCAGGGCCTCTTCTGAGCGCTTGCGCTCCGTGATGTCCTGGATGGTCCCGATCATGCGGACGGGATCTCCCGCGTCGTCAAGCTCCAGCTCGCCCAGTCCGAAGATCCAGCGCTCCTGACCGTCATGGTGGCGAATGATGCGGTATTCCTTGTTAAATCGGCTGCGCCGCTTGAGCACATGCTCCAGCAAATGCTCTCGCATGGCCTCACGGTCCTCCGGATGCACCAACCCCAGCCACCCCTGCACGTCCCTAACATAGCTCTCGTCAATGCCGAAAAGCTCGTCCAGAGTCTGCGAGCTGATCCACACTCCCGTGCGGATCTCGAAGTAGTAAGACCCCAGCCTGGCCACCGACTGGGACCTTCGCAGCAAATCCTCGCTTTCCCGAAGCGCCTCCTCGGCTTTCTTGCGCTCCGTGATGTCCCGGGCGGCGGCATAGATCAGGTTACCGGTCGGAATGGAGCGCCATTCGATCCAGCGGTAGGATCCGTCCCGGCACCGGTAGCGGTTCGTAAAATCCAGGATGGACTCCTGACCCGCGAGATGGCTCATGGCCTCGAGGGTAGGGGCCCGGTCCTCAGGGTGCACCAGATCGAGAAATCGCATGCCTTCCAGCTCGGTCACGGGATACCCGAGCACCGCCTCCCACTGAGGATTCAACCTCCGGAAGTAGCCATCGGTGTCGGCAATGCACAACAGGTCCAACGCCAGCGAGAAGAAACGGTCCAGCTCTTCCGTCTTGGCGCGCAGCGCCTCCTCGGCCCTTCTTCGCTCCGTGAAATCGTAGATGAGTGACAGCATGACCTCGGAACCGCCAAGAGTGACCTTCTCGGCCGACCACAAGGCGTCCCTGATCCTTCCCGATTTGCTGATGAAGCGGACCGGCTCGTCTCGAAACGATCCCGTCGCTTTCAGCGTTCGGCCCATGCGAGCCCTGACTTCGAGATCCTCCCAGATGCCCTGCTCATAGCATGTGTGACTGATGGTCTCTTCTCGGGAGTACTCCATCATCCGAAGCCACTGTTCGTTGATGTCGATGAAGCGACCGGTTTCGATCTCAGAGATCGCCATGGGGGCGGGAGAGAGCGAAAACGCCTTGAAGAACCGCTCTTCGCTTTCCCGCAGGGCCGCTTCCGCACGTCTGTGCTCGGTCACGTCGAGGTAGACGGCCATGAGCAGCCGATGGCCCGTCTTACCGATGAAACGGCCGAAGAGCGAGCAGTTGAGCATGGCACCATCGTGACGCCGCAGAAGGGCTTCAAAGCCGGCAACGCTGCTCTGCTTGTTGGTCATCTCCACAAACCGGGTGCGCTCCTCGGGATTGACCCACAGCCCGAAGTCGTTACCGCTCCTGCCATCAGCCATTGCCCGCGAATAGCCGAACGTGGCATACCAGGCCTCGTTCCAAGTCGTTCCGCGGTATCCATCGGCATCGGAAGCAAAGGCCATCGGAACGGGCGCGGAGTCGAAGAGCTGAATGAAACGGCCCTCGCTCTCTCTGAGGGCATCTTCCACCCGTCCGCGCTCGAGCACCTCTTCCGCAAGGGCGGCATTCCTCGACTCCAGCTCAGCCGTGCGCACCTCCACGCGGAGCTCCAGCTCCTCCTTGGCCAGCCGAAGAGCAGCTTCCACCTGCCGACGCCCCGAAACCTCCCGGGAAAGGCGGCGATTCCAATAGGCAAAGATCAAAAACAGCGTCGTTGCACCGGCAAAGACCTTCCAGAGGATCGAGTAGTCTTGTCGGTACGCAACGGGAACATTGACCCACTTTTGGAAGTACCGGTCTCGCTCCGCCTCCGGCAGCGCCTTGATGGCCTTCTGGAGAATCGAAGAGAGAATCGGCTGCTCCCTCGATGCGGCCATGGACATCTCGTA
>CALBZH010000183.1 GCA_937889795.1 uncultured Syntrophobacteraceae bacterium
GAGGATGAGTGAAATCACCGTCGAGAATGCTCGCTTGAGGCCTTGTGGAAGGGTTTGGCAAACCAGTGGCGCCGGGTCCCGGAAACCAGATCGTCACCTTCCCCCGGGTAGATGCGGCGCTCGTCCAGGGGAGTGGGGTCCGTCACCGGGGGCCAGTGATGGGTTTGAGGCTCGGGGCCTTCCAGGGTCACCTCCGACGGAGCCGTGTCCATCATGCGCGGTTCGGCTCGGATATCGACTTCGGGAACGGTCCAGCTGAACTCGATCGCGATCCCGTTGGGGTCGAAGGTGTACACCGATCGGATGAAGCGGTGGTCAACCAGCTCCGAAACCCAGAAGCCGGCGGCGGTCAGCCTGTCTTTGAGGGTCCATAGGTCCTCCTCCAAGGTTACACCGAACGACACATGGTCGAAGACAAAGGGACCTTGGACCGGATAGCCGTGGTCCTTTTCCTCGATGGGCTCGACTGTGGGCCATTCGAAAAAACCGATCAGATCGTGCTCGGAGATCTGCAGAAAGTAGGTGCGATAGCCGGGCTTTCCCAGGCCCGCAACCAACCGCATATCGAGCAGATCCCGCCAGAAGCGAATCGTGCCGTCCATATCCTTCGTAGCCATGGCCAGATGGTTGATGCCGTTGTATCGGATCATTCGAGTCCCCTTTTGCTCATTGACTCGTTCACGCCAACATGCCTGCTTCATGACACGCCCCCGTGCCGTGGTCAAGGGATTCGTCCTTCTCCTCGCCCTTCCAGGATCAAGCCGGGCGACCACTCCCCGGCGCCTTTCCCCGATTCGGCCCAAGCTGTTGTGCCCATTGTATCTTGACACGATTTGGCAATTCGTCTAACGTGCCCACATTCACAAAATTGTCTTTTCGCGGAGTGTTGCGCGTTCATCAGCGCTTTGAGCGATTGCCGATTTTGAGGCCTTGGGCCAGATTTTCGAGGAGAGGGGGGATAGGAGCGCTCATTTGTCATTCTGGCATTTCTGTTCAAGGGGTTAGGAGGAAATGGGGCTAGCTCGGTTTCTAGAGGAAAAACGATCCATCATCGTAAAGCAGTGGTTTCATCTCATCGCGAACACCTACCCGGCTCAGACAGCTGAGATGTTGAAAAAGGAAACGAACCAGTTCACCAATCCCGTGGGGTACGCCCTCCGGCAGGGAACGGAAGGGTTGTACGGTGAGCTGCTTCGAGGGGTGGAGCCGGATGGTGCGACCAAGTTGCTCGACAGAATCATCCGGATCAGGGCCATCCAGGATTTTTCGCCAGCCCAAGGCGTCGGCTTCGTATTCCTGCTGAAACGAATCATCCGAGAGGAAGCACGGAAAGAAGAGTGGAAGGATCGGATATCCACGGAAGACCTGCTGGAGCTCGAGTCGCACATCGACAACATGGCTCTGCTGGCCTTTAACGTGTATGTGCAGTGTCGTGAAAAGTTGTACGCAGTCCGGCTGAACGAGGTGAAGAACAGGACCTTCCGGCTCCTCCAGATGGCTGGTCTAACGGCTGAAATGGAGGAGATCGATAAGATCGGGCTGGGTCCTGAGGCTGAAGCACCTAAAGACTAACATTTTTGAGACGAGGGATTGCTAAATGGGTATGGAGTTCTCTCTAGCGGTGGTCGTCGCGCTCGTCGCGGCCGTCTTCGCAGGAGTGAAGCTGGCGGGGATGACCCAGTTTTTTGGGGTTGTCATTCCATACGCCGCCATCTTCCTATTCCTGTCCGGGTTTGTGCTGAAAGTCTTGAAATGGGGCCGCTCGCCGGTTCCCTTTCGGATCCCTACGACGGCTGGGCAGCAGTGGTCTTTTCCGTGGATCAAAGACAGCAAGTTGGACAATCCGTCCACGAAGCTGGGTGTCGTCCTGCGCATGGCGCTGGAAGTGCTTTTGTTCCGGTCGCTGTTCCGCAACAGCAAAATGGAGCTCCACAACGGGCCCAAGATCGTCTACCAGTGGGAGAAGTGGCTGTGGCTCGCGGCACTTCTTTTCCATTATTCTTTTCTGGTCATCCTCGTGCGCCACTTCCGATTCTTCCTGGAGCCCGTCCCGTTTCTTCTGCATGCCATTGAAAGGGCCGACGGCTTTCTGCAGTTGGGGCTCCCCGGCATCTACCAGTCTGACATCGTCTTTCTGGCGGCCGTGAGCTACCTTCTCATCCGCCGCCTGACCATTCCCCAGGTCAAATATGTTTCCCTGCCTGCGGACTACTTTCCGCTGTTCCTGATCCTGGCGATTGGCATCACCGGCATTCTCATGCGCTATTTCATCAAAGTCGACATCCTGAAGGTCAAGGAGCTGGCGATCGGCCTCGTCACCTTCCACCCGGTGAGCCCCGAAGGGATCGGCGTGATCTTCTACATGCATTTTTTCCTGGTCTGCACCCTGTTTGCTTATTTTCCGTTCAGCAAACTCATGCATTTGGGCGGCGTCTTCCTGAGCCCCACACGGAACCTGCCCAATGACAGCCGTTTTGTTCGACACATCAATCCCTGGAATTACCCGGTCAAGACGCACACCTACCAAGAGTATGAAGACCACTTCAGGGAAAAGATGATCGAAGCCGGTCTACCAGTGGAGAAGGAGTAACAATGGCTGCTATCCCAAAAGCAAAAGACCTGATCATAGAGCACGCATTTCCCAAGACCCCGTGGATGGAGACCCCCACGGTGTTCAAGCCCGGGAATTTCTGCTATCCCGGCAAGGCGAAGAACCTCGATGTGGTGGGGATGCCCAATCCTCGCGAGTGGTCTCCCCTGGATGACGACTGGAAGCTTCCGAGCAACTGGAAAGAGATCATCCTCGAGGGAATTCGCGAGCGGTTGGATAAGTATCGCTCGTTCAAGATCTTCATGGACATCTGCGTGCGCTGCGGTGCCTGCGCCGACAAGTGCCACTTCTACATCGGGACCGGAGACCCCAAGAACATGCCGGTCCTGCGGGCCGAGCTGCTGCGCTCCATCTATCGCAAGGATTTCACCCTGGCCGGGAAGGTCATGGGGAAGATGGCCGGAGCACGGGAGCTCACGGAAGACGTCGTCAAAGAATGGTTCATGTACTTCTTCCAGTGCACCGAGTGCCGCCGTTGCTCGCTCTTCTGCCCGTACGGCATCGACACTGCCGAGATCACGATCGTGGGCCGCGAGCTGCTCAATCTGCTTGGGCTGAACATCGACTGGGTCATGGGGCCTGTCGCCAACTGCTTCCAGATGGGGAATCACCTGGGCATTCAGCCGCATGCCTTCAAGGACATGATCGAGTTCTTCGTGGATGAGATCGAGGCCGTGAACGGCATCCGGTGCGAGCCCACTTTCAACCGCAAGGGTGCGGAGATCCTGTTCGTCACGCCTTCCGGCGATGTCTTCGCGGACCCCGGCACCTATACCCTCATGGGCTATCTCATGCTGTTCCATGAGCTTGGTCTTGACTACACCTGGTCGACGTACGCCTCGGAAGGCGGCAACTTCGGTCTGTTCACGTCCCACGAGATGATGAAGCGATTGAACGCCAAGATGTATGCCGAAGCGAAACGCTTGGGCGTGAAATACATCATCGGCGGCGAGTGCGGTCACATGTGGCGAGTCATCAACCAGTACATGGACACCATGAACGGTCCCGCCGATTTCCTTGAAGTGCCGGTCTCGCCCATTACGGGAACCCGCTTCGACAATGCCAAGACCACCAAGATGATCCATCTTGTGGAGTTCACGGCCGACCTGATCAAACACGGCAAGCTCAAGCTGGATCCGAGCCGCAACGACCATCTGCGCGTCACCTATCACGACTCCTGCAACCCGGCCCGTGCCATGGGATTCTTTGAGGAGCCGCGCTATGTGCTCAATGCCGTGTGCAACAACTTCTTCGAAATGAATCCTGACACGACTCGCGAAAAGACCTTCTGCTGCGGCAGTGGATCCGGTCTCAACACGGATGAAATCATGGAGCTGCGCATGCGTGGTGGCCTGCCGAGAGCCAATGCGGTTGCGGCGGTTGCCGAGAAGCATGACGTCAACATGCTCTCCTGCATCTGCGCCATCGACAGAGCGGTGCTCACGGCGTCCATGGATTACTGGGTGCCGGACTGTGGCGTGTGCGGCATCCATGAGCTTGTCGGAAACGCTCTGATCATGGAAGGTGAGGGTGAGAGGACGACCGATCTCCGCGGTGAACCTCTAGCGGGAATGGAGGAGAGCGAAGATGAAGATCTATAACGCCAAAGAGATTTTCGCCGGGTTGGCTGTATTCGTCGTCCTGGTGCTGACTCCCGTCTTCTACAACATGGGCAAGGCGGCGCCCGTTCCGCAGCCCAAGATCGACACGCCGGCCATCCAGGCATTGGCCCAGAAGCAGTGTGTTTTGCCGAGGGAAGAGATGCGGACCGCCCACATGCAGTTGCTCAACGACTGGCGTACGGAGGTCGTTCGCAACGGCAACCGGATGTATGTTGCGCCCGACGGCAAGAAATACAACGTGAGCCTCCAGAACGAGTGCATGAAGTGCCATTCCAACAAGACTCAGTTCTGTGACCAGTGCCACAACTACGCAGGGTTGGCGACCGGATCCATTCCCTACTGCTGGACCTGCCACGTTGCTCCAAAGGAGGCCAAGTGATGGATAAGAACAAACGCGATTTCCTCAAGATCGGCGGAGCCTGTGCGTTGGGGTTGGGAGCCTTGCCCATTGCGAAGGCGCTCGCGAAGGCCGATCCAGCTCAGTCGACGTATTCACCGGGCGCGGATGCCCTTCCCGGGAAGCACTGGGGCATGGTCATCGACATGAAGAAGTGCTGGGAAAAAGGCAAGGAAGGCTGCAAAGACTGCATGCTGGCCTGTCACAAGGTCCACAATGTGCCGACGATCGCGGATCCCGAAGAGGAGATCAAGTGGATCTGGACCGATCACTACGAGAATGTGTTCCCGGGCATCAGCAATGAGTTCATGGATCACCGGCTGCACGGGAAGCCCTTCATCACGATGTGCAACCATTGCCAGAATGCTCCGTGCACAAGGGTGTGCCCGACCAAGGCCACTTTCAAGCGGGCCGACGGCATCACCATGATGGACTACCACCGCTGCATCGGCTGCCGGTTCTGCATGGCCGGCTGTCCCTTTGGAGCCCGGAGCTTCAACTTCAGCGAGCCAAGGCAGTACATCAAAGACGAAGATTTGAATTACAAGTATCCCAGCCGTGAGCGCGGTGTGGTCGAGAAATGCAGCTTCTGCGATGAGCGGATTGCGGTGGGACAGCTTCCTGCCTGTGTGGAAGCGTGCAAGGTTGGCGCCCTGGTTTTCGGCGATCTGACGGACCCGAAATCGCCTGTCCGGAAGATTCTGGAGTCCAATACCTCCATTCGGCGCAAAGCTGAGCTCGGCACCGAACCCAGCGTTTACTACATCGTATAAGGGGTGAATCATGCTTGATAGGGCGTTTTCAGGAAGTCAGAGATACTACAGGTGGCTGACCGTCCTGCTCGTCTTCATGGGTTTGGGCGCCGCGACCTGGCTTCTTCAGTTGAACAAAGGCCTCACGATTACCGGGCTGAGCAGGGATGTTTCCTGGGGATTTTACATTGCTCAGTTCACGTTTCTCGTCGGTGTGGCCGCGTCTGCGGTCATGGTGGTGCTGCCGTATTACCTGCACGACGTCAAAGCCTTCGGCAAGATCACCATCCTGGGCGAGTTCCTGGCCGTGGCGGCCGTGACCATGTGCCTGCTTTTCATCATCGTCGACCTCGGGAAGCCCATGCGTGCCTTGAATGTGCTTCTCTACCCCACGCCGAACTCGATCCTGTTTTGGGATATGATCGTCTTGAACGGCTATCTGTTCCTGAACATCATCATCGGCTGGAACGTGCTGGACGCGGAGCGTAAAGGGGTTCATTACCCGCACTGGGTCAAGCCTCTCATCTACCTCTCCATTCCCTGGGCTGTCTCCATCCACACCGTGACGGCCTTCCTGTACGCGGGTCTTCCCAGCCGGCACCTTTGGTTGACCGCGATCCTGGCCGCGCGCTTCCTCGCGTCGGCATTCTGCTCCGGCCCCGCCCTGCTGATCCTCTTTGCATTCCTCGTGAAGAAGTACAGCAAATTCGATCCTGGCAGGGAAGCCATCAGCAAGCTGCAGACGGTCATGACCTATGCCATGATCATCAGCCTATTCTTCGTGGGTCTTGAGTTCTTCACCGCCTTCTACAGCGGAATTCCTTCCCATAGACATTCGCTGGAATACCTCTTCGTGGGTCTCCACGGCCATGGGAAGCTGGTGCCCTTCATGTGGGCATTCGTGATCTTGGCCATCGCGGCGGTTGCGCTGCTCTTGAACCCCAAGACACGCGAAGACGACAAACTTCTCAAGATTGCCTGCGGGTGCGTGTTCGCTTCCATGTGGCTGGAGAAAGGCCTGGGTCTGGTGGTTGCCGGTTTCATTCCCAACCCCTTCGAGCACGTCAAGGAGTACTCACCGACCATTCCCGAGCTCATGATCGCGCTCGGCGTCTGGGCGACCGGGTTCTTCGTCCTGACCATTCTTTACAAGCTCGCGCTGTCCGTGAAGGAGGAAGTGGCCCAGTAGCCCTCCTCGCCAGGCAGTGGTTGTCCCATGAAAAAAGGGCTCACCGCGATCCGCGGTGAGCCCTTTTGCTTTCGTTATGGGCGGGTCACCGTGCAGAGTTAGTATCCACGGTGGTAGTAGTAGGGGTCCCGACTTCGTTCCACCTGATCGACGATCACGCCCCCAACCACCCCGGCCGCGCCGCCAATCGCGGCACCAGCCGCCGGGTTGCCGTAGGCAGCCCCGATCGCGGCTCCGCCGGCCGCACCAATGGCGCCGCCGCTCAGTATCCTCTGCTCCGTGGGCGTCATCCCGGCACAGCCAAGGGTCAGGGACACAACGGTCAGCACACCGAAGAGCTTCAACCATCTGTTCATTTGCATCTCCTTTCGTCGAATAGACTGTATGCGCTCATGCCTTCATGAAAGGGCATGGATTTCTGAATGAGCCCGTCTCTCAGAGCTTTTGCTTCTCCCTTCATACTAAGCATGATCGATCGCTCGTGAAACGGACTTAAGGCATATCCCGTGCCACACTGAGGCAACCACTTCACCTCCGTTTTGCGGGAGACCTCTTTCCTGGCTTGATTCAACGGGGTATCGGCGTTTAGAGCTCTGCGGACTTGGTGGGTGGGTGGACGGTCGTTTCGATCCAAAGACGGCACGGTTGGCCGGGGATCGATGGCAAAGTGACGCAATATCGGCGGTTTGATGCTGACTCATTGGAGGCGGATGCGGCCAGACTTGGTCGGATGCATGGGGGGAGTTGCCTGTCTCGACTGCCGACATCAGGCGGGCCGGCAGGAGCGGTTCGCAACGCTCTCCACCAGCCCGATCAATCATGGTTGTTCCCTGACAGGGAAGTCCTGAATCAAAGCAAGATCGGTCACAAGGGGTAGCGGTTCATTTCTTGGGACTGGGCGCTCGGGATGCCGCGATGACTTCCGCAATGTGCCTGACCTTCAACCGCTTGCCGAGCCGCTTCTCCATGCCGCCCCGCAGTTGCAGCACGCAGCCCGGGCAGTCGGTGACCAGCGTGTCAGCTCCCGTGGCTTCAGCATTCGCCAGCTTGCGGCTCAGCAGTTCAGCGGACAACTCCGGAAAGTCGATGCTGAAGGATCCTCCAAAGCCGCAGCAGACGTCTTCATCCTTGGAGGGGAGGTACTCCAATCCCGCACGCTCGAGGAGCTCCCGCGGAGCCCGGGTGACCTTGAGTCCCCGGCAGAGGTGGCAGGGGGCGTGATAGGCCACCTTGCGCGTCAGGGCGTCTCCCGCAACCTCACCGCTGGGAATCTGCAAGACGTCGATCATGAAGGAGCTGAAATCGATGACCTTGCTCGCCATCTGCTGCGCCTGAACCTGAAGCCCGGGTGTGCCCGCCAGCAGCTTGGGATAGTTTTCCTTGAGGTGAGACCCGCAGGAGGCGCAAAGCGTCAGAACGTAGTCGTACCTTGCCGGGTCCATCGCCTTGAGGTTCTGGATGGCAACTTCTTGGGCCGTCTCCTTCTCGCCCATCATTTGGGCAGGCAATCCACAGCAGCTCTGATCCGGCGGAAAATCGATCTGAACCGCATGCTCCTTTAAGAGCCGCAGGAGGGCCTCGGCCTGCTCCGGATAAACGAAATCCACCAGACACCCGGCAAAAAGCGCCACGCGGTGACGAACCTTTTCGGGGCGCGGGGCGATGCGGTTCCAGCGGTCCCGAAGGGGGGTGGCGGCCACCGTGGGCAGGCGGCGGAAGTTGTGCTCCTGGGCAAACAGAAAAGGCAGATGGCGCAGATAGGGGCCGTCTGAGACCGGCTTCTGAGCGAGACTCGCACGGCGCAGCAGGAAATGGAAGAGCTTTCGGTCTCTCAATACGCGTGAGAGGAGGCGATTCTTGAGGGGCTTGTCGCCCTCGACCTGGAGCACGCTGCGGTAGACTTCCTTGATCAGGTGAGGCAGATCGATTCCCGTCGGACAGACCGCCTTGCAGGCCTGGCAGTTGAGGCAATTGCGGACGATGGCTCGGGCGTTTTCTCGACCGTGGTAGAAGTACGTCAGGATGAGTCCGATGGCCCCGATGTAGACGTGACCATAGTTGTGTCCGCCCACGAGCTTATAGATTGGGCAGACGTTGGCGCACGCACCGCAGCGGATGCAGCGCAGTGCCTGGGAAAAAAGCGGGTCGCGGGCCAAGGCGAGGCGGCCGTTGTCGAGGAAGACGATGTGCATTTCCTTGCGGCCATTCGGACCGGTGGTGCAGGGTGTCGCGCCCGTGATCCAGGTCACGTAGGTCGAGATGAGCTGACCGGTGGCGTTGCGCGGCAGCACCCGGAGAATGCGCAGGGCGCTCTTGAGGTCTGGCAGGAGCTTGTCAAAGCCAACCAGGGCGACGTGAACGCGCGGCAGCGTGGTGACGAGGCGTCCGTTGCCCTCGTTGGTGACAATCCCGATCGTTCCCGTCTCGGCGATGGCGAAATTGGCTCCGGTGATGCCCATATCGGCCTCGAGGAATGTCTGGCGAAGCTGCTTCCGGGCGACCTTGACCATGCCGTTGATGTCTTCGGGGTCCTGGTGCTGTCCGGTCACCTTCGTGAAAAGCTCGGCGACTTGACCCCGGGAGAGATGGATGGCCGGCATGACCATGTGCGACGGGCCTTCATGGCGGAGCTGGATGATCCATTCGCCGAGGTCCGTCTCGGTGACGACAAACCCTTCTTTCTCCAAGTGATCATTGAGGAAGGTCTCCTCGGCGGTCATGGATTTGCCCTTGACGATGGTCTTCACGCCATTCGCCCTGGCAATCTCGGCGATGATACCATTCGCCTCGCCGGCCGTTTGGGCGACATGCACCTTGACGCCAGAACCTTCGGCGCGTGCCTTGAAAACGGCAAACAATTCTTCGAGATGGGGGATTGAGCCATCCTTGCCCTCGGCGATTTCCGCGATGAGCGCGTCGAGGTCCATCCCCTCAAACGCCTTGGCTCGGGAAGCCTTGTAGGCCGTTGAAAACGTATCCAGCGTGGCACCCAGAAACTGGTTCTGAAGGGCTCGCTTCAAGTCTTGTCGGTAGGTCTTGGGGTCACTGGGGGTTGTGATCATGATGTCTCTCCTGAAGGATGGACAGGCTCAGCCGTCATGGCTCGACGGGGCGGGAACACGGTCACCGTCAAGCGGCTTCGTCATCCAGGATGAGAAGGTGCAGCTCCTGAGGGCCGTGAACGCCGATGGTCAGCACCCGCTCGATGTCGGCCGTTCGGCTGGCACCGCTGATGAACGCCAGGTAACGGGGAGCGGCGTGCATGCTCGCGCTCAATTCCGATTCCAGCTCCATCAGGTCGGACTTGATTCGGGATTTCGGGAGCACGGCGACGTGGGTCTCGCTCAGCATGGTGGCGATGCGCTGGTCTTCAGAGGTCGATTCCAGGACGAGGGTGGCGGTCTCCGCGATGCCCCAGTCGCCCAGAGTGAGGCCGGCATGAATGCTCCCGGCCTGCCCCCGGAGGTCTTCAGTCAGGAGCGTGATCTCGGCCTTACGACAAAGCTCCCCCAGCAGGGTGCGCTCTTCCATGCCCAACGAGGGGGCCGCGATCGTGGTCCCCCCCTGACGCTTGGTCACTTCGATGGCGTAGTCAAAGGCCTGCCGCAGAGTCGTGATGTCGGCCACCAAGGTCTGCACCGCTTCGGCCTTCTCCTTGAGAAGCTTGATTCGATCCTGTTCATCCATCGGTTCATCCTTTTCTTGCCAACCCCTCGACGCCCTTTGTCGAAGGCGATCGGCAACCCGTTGCGGCTTGTTGCTGAGCATCCTGCATGGATGGAGTGGAGGGAGAGGCCTCCCTCCACCAAAACGCTCTAATGGAAGACCGTCTTGACCGTACCTTCGCTCGTTATCAGGCCTTTGCCCAGAAGGCGCGAGAGGATCGTGATGAGAACCGCGGCGGCGAAGGTGATCCCGAGATAGAGCAGCCCCTCGGAATTGATGCCCGTTGTGGCGGCTTCAGCGGCTTTGGCGGCTGCGGGCGCCGCTTTCTCGACGACCGGGATGATCCCCGTGAAGACATAAGCCTGCAGCATACAAATGATACCGATCACGGTGGTGAGGAGCAAGGAGTGCTTCAAGGTGAACCGGAAGATTTCGGATTCCTGGCCGACCATGTGGGTTGCCGCGGTCGCAACGGAGATCGACTGGGGAGAGATCATCTTGCCGCAGACGCCGCCGGAGGTGTTCGCATTGACGGTCACCAGGGGGTTGATGCCGAGCTGGTCGGCGGTAACGGCCTGAAGCTTTCCGAAAAGGGCGTTCGTGGAAGTGTCGGAGCCGGTCATGAAGACACCCAGCCAGCCCAGGAACGCCGCGAAGAAGGGGAAGAGCCAGCCCGTGGAGGCGAAAGCATACCCGAGTGTGATGGCCATGCCGGAGTAGTTCATGATGTAGGCGAAGCCCAGAATGGTTGAAATGGTCACGATCGGCCATCTGAGCTGCTTTAGGGTGCTGCCGGCGACTTCCAAGGCGGTGCGGATGGAGGCGCCCATCACCGGGATACAGAAAAGCCATGCCAGCAGTATGGCGGTTCCGGCGGCGCTCAGCCCGTTGAAGGTATAGACGGCGGCCTTAGCCTTCCCGACGTGATCGATCACCATGTTATCCAAGCCGCCGATGGGGATCTTGAGCAGGAAGATTTGGTTCATGGCCGTCTGGACCGGCTTGATCCCCCAGGCAGCGACGAACACGGAAAGGAGAAGGAAGGGCGCCCATGCACGGAAGACTTGGCCCCCGCTGTAATTTAGCGTTGCGCGGCCATTGCTCTTGGCTTCCTCAGGGAAATGCCAGCTCTCTTTGGGATGCCAGAATCTCAGGAAGATGACGGTGCAGACGATGGAGGAGATGGACGAGAGGATGTCTGGGAGCAAAGGGCCTATATAATTTGAAGATAAGAATTGCGCGATGGCGAAGGAGCCGCCGCTGACCAGGCAGGCGGGCCAGACTTCGATGCCCTTCTTCCAGCCGGCCATGAGAACCACCAGGTAGAGGGGAACGAAGAGGCTGAGGAAGGGAAGCGTGCGGCCGACCATCTGGCTGAAAGCCATGAGGTCGACTCCGGAAACGCTGGCGCCGACGACGATGGGAATTCCGATGGCCCCGAAGGCAACGGGCGCCGTGTTGGCCAGAAGACAGAGGCCGGCGGCGTAGAGGGTGTTGAAGCCGAGTCCCGCGAGCATGGCGGCGGTGATGGCGACGGGGGTTCCGAACCCCGCGGCGCCTTCGATGAAGGCTCCGAACGAGAAAGCGATCAAGAGGGCCTGCATGCGCCGGTCATCGGAGATGGTTGCCAGGGAGTTCTTGATCACTTCGAATTGTCCGGTCTTGACGGACATGTTGTAGATGAAAAGGGCGGTGATGACGATCCAGCAGACGGGGAAAAGGCCGAACAAGGCGCCGTAGACGACGGAGAGGCCGGCGTATTTCCCCGGCATGCCGTAGACGACGGCCGCGACGCCGATGGCCAGGGCGGTGGCGATGATGGCTGCCCAGTGGCCTTTCATCTTCAGCACCGTGAGGGCGACGAACAGAAAGAGTATGGGAATAGCCGCGACCAGCGCCGACAGCGCCAGGTTTCCCAACGGATTGATGTTCATGGTCCAGGTCATGGTGTCATACCTCCCTCGATTGTGATCACTTTCTTCATTAATTGGTAAGACCAGCCTTTGGTTGTGCGAAATAGACAAAAAAGAATTTGGTCTGTCAAGTAAAAAAATGGGCACCGGAAAGTTTCTATTGACATCTGTGCGCGATGATTGCTAATTTGGCACAAACAAGCGATGTGTCCTGTGCATGAAAACGCATTTGGATGTATGGTATTACCAATCATGCCTTTTCGGTTGACTCCCTGCTCGGGTCGTTCCGAGGGCGGAAAGCAGGCGAAGGAGGAGCGTCATGAGAGCGCTGATCAAAGAATTCGAAAGCCTTGTGGGCCAAGACAATGTCTTGCACGATGAAACGGACCGGGCCACCTATTCCTACGATGCCGCGGTGCTCGACCCGGCGCTTCCTGGCGTCGTCCTTCGTCCCACCTCGAGCGAGATTCTGGGCAAGGTCGTGAAGCTGTGCAATGACAACGGCCTGCCGCTGACCGTGCGCGGGGCCGGAACCAACCTCAGCGGCGGCACCATTCCCAAGGCGGGGGGTGCCGTCGTGCTCACCAATGCGCTCAATCGCATCATCGAGATCAATGAAGGGGACCTGTATGCGGTCGTCGAGCCGGGAGTCGTAACGGCCAAGTTCGCCGCGGCGGTGGAAGCGAAGGGTCTTTTCTACCCGCCCGATCCCGGCAGCCAGGCGGTTTCGACCCTGGGCGGCAATGTGGCGGAAAACGCTGGTGGGCTGCGGGGGCTGCGCTACGGAGTCACCCGGGACTATGTGATGGGACTTGAATTTTTCGACGTGAACGGGGAGCGGGTCAAGGCCGGGGCCCGTACCGTCAAGTGCGTCAGCGGCTACAACCTCGGGGGGCTGCTGGTCGGCTCCGAAGGCACTCTGGGCGTCTTCGACAAGATCATCCTGAAGCTCATCCCGATGCCGCCCGCGAGGAAAGCCATGATGGCCATTTTCGACGACATCAACAAGGCGTCGGAAACGGTGTCGGCGATCATCGCCAATCGCATCGTTCCGGTGACGCTTGAATTCATGGACAATTTCACCATCCGCGCCGTGGAGGACTTCAGCCACGCGGGACTGCCCGTGGATGCGGCGGCGCTGCTGCTCATCGAAGTCGACGGCCATCCGGTCCAAGTGGAGGAGGACGCCGACAAGGTGGAATCGCTCTGCCGCAAGATGGGGGCCATGCACATCCGCGTGGCCCGGGATGCGGCCGAGCGGGACAAGGTCTGGGAGGCCAGGCGGGCGGCCCTTTCGGCTCTTTCCAGGGTCAAGCCGACCACGGTCCTGGAAGATGCCACGGTCCCGCGGAGCAAGATCCCGGCGATGATTCGTTCCATCGAAGAGATCGGAAGCCAATACAATCTGACCATCGGCACCTTCGGCCATGCCGGAGACGGCAACCTTCACCCCACGATCCTTACGGATCGGCGCAACCATGAGGAGTGGGAGCGGGTGGAGAAAGCCATCGATGCCATCTTCGATCGGGCGCTCGCTCTCGGGGGAACCCTTTCAGGCGAGCACGGCATCGGAATGGCCAAGTCGCGGTTCCTGGAGAAGGAAACCAGCAGGGCGACCATCGCCTACTCGCGGCGCATCAAGGCGGCCCTCGATCCCAAGAACATTCTGAACCCGGGGAAGATCATAGGAGACTAGCCATGGCCGACATGAAGCAGCTTGCGGGATTGATGAAGGAGCTGGAAGACCAGCTCGCTGTTTGCATGCGCTGCGGGATGTGCCAGGCTGTCTGTCCGCTCTATGCCGAAACCGGTCGAGAGGCCGACGTGGCGCGGGGCAAGCTCGCACTCCTCGACGGCCTTTCGCAGGAGATTTTCAAGGATGCGAGCGGCGTGCACGAGCGTCTCATGCGCTGTCTGCTCTGCGGCTCCTGTGCGGCCAACTGCCCGAGCGGCGTGAAAGTGCTCGACATCTTTCTGAAGGCGCGCGCCATCCTGGCGGCCTATATGGGGCTCAACCCGCTGAAGAAGGCAATCTTTCGGGGAATGCTGGCTCGGCCGGAGCTCTTCGACCGCCTCCTTGAGATGGGATCCAAGCTCCAGGGCCTTTTCGTGAAGCCCGCGGACGAGCTGCTCGGAACGTCCTGTGCCCGGTTCACATCCCCCCTGGCGGATCGCCATTTCAAAGCGCTCGCGTCAACGCCTTTCCGCCGTCTGGCTCCCTCTTTGGTGAGGGAAAGGAAGGGCGGGGGAATCCGTGTCCTTTTCTTTCCGGGTTGTCTGGTGGACAAGGTCTATCCGCAGGTGGGCCAGGCGGTCCTGCGCGCCATGAGTCATCACGGCGTCGAGGTCACCGTCCCTCGAGATCTGGGGTGCTGTGGCATTCCTGCCTTGTCCTCGGGAGATGTCTCCGCGTTCAACAGCCTGGTGCGTCACAACCTGGCCAGATTCGCGGGGGAGCGCTTCGACTACCTCATCACCGCCTGCGCGACCTGCACGTCCACCCTGAGGAAGATCTGGCCCTTGATGGATGGGGATTTTTCGGAGGCGGAGCACCAACAGATCAAGGCTCTGTCGGAAAAAACGCTAGACGTGGCGCAGTTTTTAGTGGATAAGGTTGGCGTCGAACCGAAGGCGTTGCCGGAAGGAAAAGAGGGGATTCCGGTAACTTATCATGACCCATGCCACCTGCGAAAATCCCTCGGGGTTTTCACGCAGCCGAGGAAGCTTCTGCAGGCCAATCCCGCCTACCGCCTCAGGGAGATGCTGGAGGCCGACAAATGCTGCGGCTGTGGCGGCAGCTTCAATCTCCAGCACTATGACCTTTCTGCCTCGATCGGAAAGCGAAAGCGCGAGAACATCGTGCAGTCAGGGTGCGAAGTGGTAGCCACGGGATGCCCCGCGTGCATGCTCCAGATTTCGGACATGCTCTCCCAGGCCGGCGATCGGGTACAGGTTCGTCACGTGATCGAGGTTTACGCGGATTCCATCAGCCAGGACAGCCCATGTTCAAGCCCATCAGACCCAAGCGCATCTCGGATCAGGTCTTCGACCAGCTGAAGGACCTTATTTTTCGGGGGCATCTCAAGCCCGGTGAGAAGCTCATGACCGAGCGCGAGCTGGCTCAAAGCATGGGGATCAGCCGCCCCACGGTGCGGGAGGCAATCAACAAGCTGGTTGCCATGGGACTCCTCGAGCATCGCCAAGGGCAGGGGACTTACGTGGCTTCCCCGGCGGACGCGTCGGACAAAAACCCCCTGGCCGTGGTCATG
>CALBZH010000184.1 GCA_937889795.1 uncultured Syntrophobacteraceae bacterium
ATTGTCACCCGATAGCCTTCGATGGCAAGGTAATAGGCACAGGCAAGCCCTGCCGGGCCTGAGCCTACGACCGCCACCTTTTCGTCCCGCTTCGTTTTGATCTGCGGGACATAGCGGGTCCGGGGGTCAAGATCGAGGTCCGCGATGAACCGCTTGATCGAATTGATGGCAACAGGTTCATCCACTCCCTTCCTCTCGCAGGCCGATTCGCATGGGTGATGGCAGACTCTTCCGCAGATGCCAGGAAGGGGATTTTGCTGCTTGATGAGCGCAAGGGCCTCGGCATATTGACCCTGGGCTGCCAGGGCCACATAACCCTGGACGGAGATGTGGGCGGGACAGGCTACTTTGCAGGGGGACGCGCCGCTCTTTTCGATGGCAAACGCTCCGGGGACGGCCTGAGCATACCTGCGGTACGCCGCCCGACACTCGCTTAGCCCCATGTCGTGATCATTTCGTCGGACTACCGGGCAGACCCTGGCACATTCGCCGCAGCCCGTGCATCGTTCAATATCAATGTATCGCGGCTTCTGAAGGACTTTGACACGAAACGCTCCCATTTCCCCGCTCACTTCCCGCACTTCGGAAAGTGTCAACAGTTCGATGTTTGCATGCCGGCCGACCTCGACCAGCTTGGGGGAGAGGATGCACATGGAGCAGTCATTGGTGGGGAAGGTCTTGTCCAATTGGGCCATGACTCCACCGATGGCGGGGGAGTCTTCCACCAGGTAGACAAAGAACCCGGTGTTGGCCAGATCCAAGGAGGCCTGCACACCGGCAATGCCGCCGCCCACGACCATGACCGCGCCCCTGAGTTTGCCGTTTCCACCAGCGCCCGGTTTCTTGCTGATTTTGCTGTTTTCGACTGACATGTTGTTACCCCTGTATAATCCTGACCTCGAGCGATCAGACGCGAGCCGCGGCCAAAACGGTCGGCAGACGATCTTCCCATCCCAGGGTGGAGATCTGTACCCCGCAGTAACCCTCTTGTTTCAACGCTGCAATCAGTTCAGCCGCAATCAGAATGCATTCCCGCACTACCACCGGAGACCGTTGAATACGATCGATGAGGCTGGCGGGGATGTAGACGTGATCGAGATGACGATCGATATACCGCGCCATCCCCACCGACTTGAGGAGCAAGACGGTGGGAATGATTCTCGCCTGGCGGTTGCCAAGCCGCTTCCTGAACTGGTCCAAGACGGCAAGATCGAAGATCGGGGAAGTAATGAAAAACTGTGCACCTGCCTCCATCTTCTTGTCCAGTTCCAGCAATTCCGAATCCATTTCCCCGTCGGTCTTAGCGATATTGACAGCGGCGCCGACCAGAAAATGGGGAGCTCCCTTGAGCTCGATCCCGGCCAGGTCTCGACCGGATTGCAGGGTCTGGATGGCAGTCAACAGTTCCAACAGGCCGAGGTCATTGACGGCTCGCGCCCGATGGTGGTCCCCGTAGCTGATGTCCTCGCCGTGGGTCACCATGACATTGGGAATCCTGAGGGCTTGAGCGGCCAGGAGATCGGCCTGCAGCGCCAGCCGGTTGCGATCCCGACAGCAAACCTGCATCACTGTTTCGAGACCGATGCTCTGCAGCAGCAGAGCCCCTCCCAATGAGCTCATCTTCATCACCGCGTTGCTCATCTCGGGAACCACAAAGGCGTCCACTCTCCCTTTGACGGCGGTGGCGTTGGTTACCAGTGCAGTCACATCGGTGCCTTTGGGTGGCTCCATCTCGGCGAGAATGATGAACTTCTTGAAATCAAGTTTTTCTTGTAAATGCATCCGCTTTCCCTCCAGCATATGACCGCATCAAAGCGTTGGAAATCGCCAGCATGAGCTCTTCCACGCCAAACGATTTCACGTGGTAATAGAAGATCCCCTTGCGTCGGATCCAACTCTCCTGTTCGGGGTTGTTTTCATCGGCCGTGACGATCACGGGAAGACCGCGATATAGGCCCTTGATGATGGAGATCGCGTCGTAGCCCAGGCTCTCAGGCAGGGACACATCCATCACCAGCACATTGACCTTCTCGTTCTGCAACGTCATGAGGACATCTTTAATGTTTTCAACCTTGATGCATTGGTGGCCGTTTTCAATCAACCAGGGATACAAGCATTCGGACAGCTCACAACCACGCTCGGCGATCAATAGGGTTCCACACTGTTCCATCATCGCGACTCTCGGGGTGTGAAAGGATGAATCTGCCTGCCGTCCACAATGCTTCTGTGGTGCCTATAAAGAGCAACGTCTGTGCCCAGATAGAGCAAGGGTGGGGATCACGGCAGTTGTGCGGGACAGGATGGGTTTATGAGGAGTATTCATGTTGGAGCGAGCGAGGCGGAATTACCGAATGGATCCGGTAGCCCAGCATAACAGCATGAATATACTAATTTATATTATACATGGGTAAAATGGCCCCATTTGCTACCAGCTTACTCGGCTTCAGCAATCCTCGGGTAACTGGTCACAGGGCCACCCCATGAAGCCTGTCGATTCCAGACTAGCTCGGGCTGTCGTTCTTTGAAATATGAATCCAGGGCATCGGCTAGGACACCGAAGCTCGATCACATCTGAAGCCGACATGTGTGCCTGAGGAAGGTGATGCGCTCGACGCTCGCCCCCGGAAAGCTGGTGCGGGAAGCTCTCCATGCGATCCTGCATGCC
>CALBZH010000185.1 GCA_937889795.1 uncultured Syntrophobacteraceae bacterium
ACCGATGACAAGAAATCACCCTACGTCGGCGTGCTCAGTTATGAAGAGCAGCTTTTCTCGAGTCACGGGGAGACTCCTGAGTTGGCCAAGCAGGGCCCCTTCGAGTGTGTCAAGCGGGTGGTTGTCACCGAGATTTTTCGTTATTCAGAGGGAAAATGGGTTTACTGAAACGCTTTGACCCGGTTCAAGAAGACGTTTTGCCTCTGCAACATAAAACCTTCCCCCTCTCCTGGTCCGCCCGTCACGCCCCCTTCAGCTGGTAGAACACGGAGCGCAAGTAGCGCTTGGGCTCGAATTCGGGGCAGAGGCCGGTGATGGTCTCCGTCGAGCCGATGATGAGGTAGCCGTCGGGTGCCATGACCCTTGAGATGGCCTTGAAGAGACGGGCCTTGTCCGGCTCGGAGAAATAGATGGCCACGTTGCGGCACAGGACAATGTCGAACTTCTGGGGAAAAGAGAACGGCTCCAGGAGGTTCATCATCTTGAAAGTCGCCAGGGCGCGGATCTCGTCCCGCACCTTCCAGACCTGACCCTCGGCCACGAAATACTTCGCCACCTTGGCGGGAGTCATGCCCCGGTCAAGCTCCAGTTTCGTGTACTTGGCGTAGCTCGCATGGGCAACCGCCTTGTCGGAAATGTCGGTTCCCAGAATCCGGATGTCATAGCGGGTCAGATCAACCAGAAGCTCCTTCAAGACAACCGCGGTCGTGTAGACTTCCTGTCCCGTCGAGCAGGCGGCGCTCCAGATGCGTATGGGGAGAGCCCGTCCCGCGCCCGGGGCCTTGGCTCGCTTGTCGATCAAATCCGGAAGGATTTTGTGCTGCAGGAGCTCGAAGGGGGACGCATCCCGGAAGAAAGACGTCTCGTTCGTGGTGATGGAATCGATGATCTTCTTCTTCAGCCCGTTCGAACCGTCTGACTTGGCTTTGTGGTAGAGCTCGGTGAATGAGGAGCAGCCGGTCTCGCGCATCAGGGGCCCCAGGCGGGTTTCAACCAGGTATCCCTTGGATCCGTCTATTTGCACGCCGCACAGCGAGTAGATGTAACGCGACCAGAGATTCAACTCGTCGGGCTTCAGAACACTCATGAGTAGATTCCTCGAACGGAAGAAACGATGCGGGCAGCAATGGATTCCAGGGGGAGCACCGCGTCCACGACGCCCGCATCGATAGCGGCCTTCGGCATTCCGAAGACCACGCAGCTGGATTCATCCTGGGCGACGGAGTAGCAGCCGTTGCGCTTGAGCAGCCTGAGGCCCAAGGTTCCGTCGTTTCCCATGCCCGTCAGGATCACGGCCATGGCACGGCCGGGGAATCGATTGGCAACGGAGCGAAACAGGTAATCGACGGCCGGCTTGCAGTTGTTCTCAGGAGGATCGTCGGTGATCTCGACCACCTTGACTCCGCCGGGTGCGACCGCCACCCGCATCTGCTTGCCCCCCGGCGCAATGTAAACCGTGTTCGCCTCGATGCGCTCCTGGTGGGACGCCTCACGCACCTTGAGACTGCACTTGGTCGCGAGGCTTTCCGCGAGCGACTGGGTGAACACCGGTGGCATGTGCTGCACAACCAGGATGGGAACGCCAAGGGTGGCCGGAATCGCTGGCAGCACCTGAGCCAAGGCATTGGGGCCGCCCGTGGAAACGCCGATCAAGACCATCTCAGGCTTGGTCAGGGGCGTCACCCGAGCGCGTCCCTCCGCAGCCGGTGCAACCTCCTCCGCCTGCGGAGGCACCATGGGGGAGCCGGTCTTGCGGGCATACGGCGACGACGGAGCCTGTGGCGTGGTCTT
Organism: uncultured Syntrophobacteraceae bacterium; assembly: GCA_937889795.1. Classification (GTDB taxonomy): domain Bacteria; phylum Desulfobacterota; class Syntrophobacteria; order Syntrophobacterales; family Syntrophobacteraceae; genus CALBZH01. Next base: position 1,792 of record CALBZH010000185.1, read on the forward strand.
GAGAATCGACCGGATCGTTCTCCGATGTGCCAAGGCCTTCACCCGTGGCGTAAGCTCCCGTGCAATGGCCGCCCGGCTCTCTTCGGCTCCCGTGGAGTCCGGTTTGGTGATGAAGTCGAGGGCGCCTTTTTCCAAGGCCTTCATGGTCAACCGCCCCCCCCGCTGCGTGAGGGCGCTCACCACAACCACCATCGTGTCCGACTTGGCCTGGCGCAGCGCATCCAGAACCGCGATGCCATCCATTTCCGGCATTTCGATGTCGAGTGTGAGCAAATCGGGCTTGAGCTCCTTGACCTTCTGAACGGCCATTTTGCCGTTCGGCGCGGAGCCCACGACTTCCACGTCGGGAAGCGACTGCAGCACGTCCGTCATCACCCGTCGGAAAAGCACCGAATCGTCCGCGACCAAGACCCTGATCGGCATCTATTCACTCCTCGCGGTGCCGGATTCCGTCCCGCCCTCGACGTCCAGCACCGCGGCCATGTCCAGCAGGGCAACCAACCGCCCCTCCACAGAGCAGACCCCTTTGAACTGGTGTCCTTGCAGGCTGCGTACATTCTCGGGGGGCGGTTTGAGATCGGTCCGGTCGATGGCGATCGCATCTGCGACGCGGTCCACCAGCAGCCCAATCTGCTCTCCCTCCCACTCCACGATGAAAATCCGGCTGTCAGGCCCGATCTCCGTTCGGGCGAGGTCGAGCTTGATGCCCAGGTCGATCACCGTCGCGATGCGGCCGCGCAGGTTCATGACCCCCAGCACGTACTGCGGCGCGTGGTGAACCGAAGTGATGTCGCCAACGCGCACGACCTCCTGAACCTGCTCCGTATCGATTCCGAAAGCAGCATCGCCGAGAAAGAACGTCGATACGAGCATCTGTTGTTCGTCGATCGTTCCACTGTGATCTGCCACGCGTGACTCCTTTCTCACTGAATCCTGAAACGCCTGACCAGCGGTGGCATCTTCGGAGCTCATGCACCGGCCCCCTCATGCCCGCCGCCACGAGAGGCGGCGCTGCCGTTCTCTCAGCCAGGAGTGCGGATTCTCATCATGGAGGTTGGACCATCCTCGCTCTCGCTCCCGATGCGGGAGCGAGAGCGCCATGATGGTTGCCAACCGCTTCATTTAGACCCTGAAGCGGGCCACCTGATCCTTCAGCTGCTCGGCAAGCCTCGACAGCTCGCCGGCACTGATCTGCACCTGCTCGCCGCCACGGTGGACGTCCGACAGCGCGGAGTTGACCTGAGCGATGTCCTCGGCGATGGATTGAGACACGCCGGCCGTCTGGGACACGCGCTCGTTGGAGTCGCGTACCCCGTTCGACGCCTGCGCGATGTTGGAGGCAACGTCCCGGGTCACCACCGACTGCTCTTCGATGGCGGCTGCGATGGTGGCCACGATTTCACCGACTTCACGGATGACGTGGGAGATCTTTTCGATGTCGCCGATGGCCCCACCGGTCGAGGCCTGAATGCCTGAAATCCTGGCCTTGATATCCTCGGTCGCGGAAGCGGTCTGCTGGGCCAGCTCCTTGATTTCGTTGGCGACGACGGCAAATCCCTTGCCCGCCGCACCGGCGCGTGCCGCCTCGATGGTGGCGTTCAGAGCCAGCAGGTTCGTCTGGGCCGAGATGCTTGTAATCGTCTCGGTCACCTGGCCGATTTCCTGGGCCGCACGACCGAGCTCCTTCATCATCGCCGACACCGCTTCCGCCTGCTGGAGATCGGAAGAGCGTCGTGTAGGGAAAGAGTGTAGATCTCGGTGGT
>CALBZH010000186.1 GCA_937889795.1 uncultured Syntrophobacteraceae bacterium
GATATCCACTCGTGACTGGAGTTCAGACGTGTGCTCTTCCGATCTCAGGCTGCCGACCTTGTCCCCGTCCTTCGGAAGCTCACTCTGGAGCTGAAAATCGTGCCGGTCCTGTGTGGGAGTGCGCTCAAGAACAAAGGTGTTCAGCCGCTTCTCGACGCCATCGTCGATTTCCTTCCCTCTCCCGTGGATGTTCCACCCATCGAAGGCGTCCATCCGACCACCAAGGAAGTCGTCCTGCGCACCAGCAATGAAAAGGAGCCGCTTGCGGCGCTCGCCTTCAAGATTTTCATGGACCAAGGGCGGAAGCTTAGCTACGTGCGAATCTATTCAGGGGCCATTCAGGCCGGTGCCGACGTGTACAACGCCACCAAAGGGACGCGCGAGAAGGTCTCACGCATCTTTTTGATGCACGCGAACAAGCGCGAAAGGCTGGAGAAAAGCAGCGCAGGTGACATCGTGGCCATCATGGGGTTGAAGTCTGCCTCCACGGGCGATTCGTTGTGCGACCCCGCCAATCCCGTCCTGCTTGAGCCGATTGATATTTACGAGCCGGTGATCTCCGTTGCCGTCGAGGCCAAGACCCGCGGGGATCAGGAAAAGCTTCTGGATAGCCTGGTCAAGCTTTCCGAAGAGGATCCCACCTTCCGCTACCAGGAAAACCCGGATACGGGACAGATGCTTATCAGCGGCATGGGGGAGCTGCACCTGGATATCGTGCTCTCCAGGCTGGAGCGGGACTACCATGTCGGGGTCGGTGCCGGGAAACCTCAGGTCGTCTACCGCGAAACGATTCGCAAGGAGGTGCAGGCCCAGGGGGTGTTCGATCGAGAAATCGGAGGAAGCCGGCATTTTGCGGCCGTGGACGTCCACCTGACCCCGTCGACGCGGGGGGCCGGAAACGAGGTCTCGATCCGAGTTCGGGACCAATCCATTCCGGAAAGCTTCTTCTCGGCCATCGAGCAAGGGATTCGGGACGCCTTCAGCAGCGGTCCGATCTTGGGGTACCCTCTGGTGGACGTGGAGGCTACCGTCTTTGGCGGGACCTTCCAGGAAAACCTGTCATCGGAGCTGGCCTTCCGCGTGGCGGCGAGCATGGCCGTGAAGCAGGCCTGTGAGCAAGGCTCGCCGATGCTTCTTGAACCTTACATGGCTGTGGAAATCCTGGTACCCGATGAATTTCTGGGTGAAGTGCTGGGGGATGTCAACCTAAGAAAAGGGCGGGTGGAGAGCATTGCCGCCAGAAAAGCCATCCAGGTGGTTCATGCCGTTGTGCCACTGTCCAGGATGTTCGGGTACTCAACGGATTTGAGGTCTTCCACCCAGGGACGGGCGACCTTTACGATGCATTTCTCTCACTATGACACGGCTTCTGATTCAGCTTGAGACCTGCCAAGGGCGGAGGCCAAAATCCAGCTTGGCTGCTGAAAACCGGATCCCGGCCTCCACCAGGATGGCACTTCGAATTTCGCTGACCTTGTCCTGAGTCAATGCAGGCCCGCCTCCGTCCTGCTCTATTCCCAGCTCACGACGTCGGCATTTTCCCCCTCGCCTCCGTCCTGGCCGTCCGCTCCCTGCGAGTAGAGATCGTAATCGCCGTGCTCCCCAGGAGCCCGATACAAATAGGGGTGCCCCCACGGGTCCGGCGGGATGTCCTTCGACAGATAAGGGCCGTCCCAAAGACCCTGCCCAGGACTCTTGCGAAGCGCGTCCAGACCTTCCTGCGCGGAGGGATAACGTCCCATATCGAGCCGAAAGGCGTCGAGCGCTGTGCCGATCATGGCAATCTGGGCTTTGGCGGCCTTCTGCTTGGACGAGCCGACTTTCTGAAACATCTTGGGTGCAACGAGCGCGGCCAAGAGGCCTAGAATGATCATGACGATGAGTAGCTCGATCAGAGTGAAGCCTCGTTCCCGGTTGCGGCGGCGCAACGGATTCGCGCACGGGTTCTCGCTAAACCAATTCATTCCCTGTTCTCCCTGTTCTGGTTCCGGTTGAGCCGTCCGGGCATGCAATCCGGGCGGGTGGATCTCCATGAAGATGTGCTCCATCCTATTTAACGGAGTCTCCGAGATCAGTCAACGCGCACCCATGCCGAGCAAACAGGTTGTGCACCGTGAATTGTGGCAAAGAGACGTTGCTTGCGGTCAACAGCAGATGTGGAGACAGGGAGTGAGCTGAAGCTGGACCGAGATCAGGACGCTCCGTACGCGCCGCATCGCCCAGATTTGAATGAGGCACGCGGGATTCGCTCGGATGGCGTGATGCTGAGCTCCCGGGTGAAAAGGGCTGTCCCGGGAACGGAGCGGTTCGGGGATGGAATGGGTCGTTAGGACGACCGAAGGAAGGATGGTGGCGGTGCAGGGACTTGAACCCCGGACACTGCGGATATGAGCCGCATGCTCTGACCGACTGAGCTACACCGCCAAACCCTTGCGAGTAGCGGTTTATTAAAGGAAAAGATCCCGGGAGTCAACAGGAAAATCCCGGTCCTTGGCCCTTGAAGGCCGGTTTGGAGGCTCGCCGGCCTGGCCCGTGGCTCCGTCCCTTGCGGGCGCTCCTCACCGTGGCTCTACTCGTCGCACTTCCTTCTGGACCTCGATGAATTGATCGAAGACCATTCGAGCCGGGACATGCCCATTCGTCTGAAGACGGCCTTATCCAGCATCGCCGGTAATCCGTCGCGCTCTAGCGGAGAAAAGCCGAACGCCTCACGCCAGAGATCCTCGCCTTCCATGCAAAGGTACACGCAGCATTCGGGTGCGGCCCGTCGGATGCGATCGACCATGAACGCATACATCTCCGCCCGGATGTCCCGGAAGTAGCGCATCTTCCCATCGAGGCCGCGAATGAATTCCCCCGAGAGAATGCGACTCTTGGGGTGGCGCGATTGGAGGATTGGCTTCAGGGAGGGCATGAAGCGCAGGCATCCGAGGCTGATCCAGACAATGCGGTTCGGGTCGATCGCTTCGAAGAGTCGGTCTAGCGTTTCCCCATAACCTTGGCGCCAGTTGGGGTGCTCGATCATGGGGTCGAAATGAAAGGCGAGGCTGTAGCCCCATTCGGCACACTGGCGGGCCGCCTGGAGCCGCTCCCGAAGGGGTGCTGCTTGGGACTCTTCGCGGGCCCTCACCGTGGGGGCGTTGAGGGACCAGGCCACAAGGGTGTGGCCACGATGATCCAGATCCCTCAGATTTCCGATGAAATCGGTCTTGGTTTTGAGCTCCAGCACGCCGTTCGGCTGGCGCCCGAAGAATGGGACGAGCTGACGGCTGAGCTCGGTGATGGGGTCGAGAAGCAGGGAATCCGTGAACTCACCGGTGCCAAAGCGATAGAGTGTGGTGGGATTCTGAGCGAGCTCCTGCTCCAGTTCGCCCAGTGCATCGCCAATGTTCCCGAAGAGTCGCAGATTCGGCTGGTTCAGGTACGCTTGGAGAATGCAGTAGGTGCAATCCAGACTGCACTGGATCCCGAAGTGCAGGATTTTGTATCCGCAACAGAGGTAATGGCTGGTTCCAGGGCAGGCTTTGGTCATTTCCCCCGGAATGAGACGACCTCGAGGATCTCCGGTGAAAAGGGCACGGATCCTTCCGGCAGGCGGTCGACAACTTCGAAGCTGGCTAGAGGAAGATTGCGACGCAGGGTCGCAACGAGCGGGCTTCCCGCGACTTCCGCTTCGACGATGACTTTGGACGGATCCCTCGGGCGCATGGGAAACCGCTCAGCCCTTTTCCGGGCGTGTAGGCCTCAGCAGCGTTTGCAGGCGCGGGTCCGAGGCGAGCGAGCGAACCGCCTCATCGCATCCGCGGAGCTCTTCAGGGGCGGAGAAGTCGATCTGCAGGCGGTACGCGTCTCCTTCAAAAGAAGGAGGAGGGCTGATGCGCATGGTCTTGGGGAGCGAGAGCGCGGCGAGGTGCTTCTGAAAGGCTTCCTCGCGGGCCCGCAGCCGTGGGTACCGCAGTCGTGTCAGCAGGTCCCGAAGGGCCTGGGTCTTTTCTCGGGGGCTCCATTTGGGGTGGGTCGAAAGGGAGGCGATTTCGGGCATCCGGAGAACTTCAAGGCGGGACCGGTCTCCTGCCTGGGCGATCTCAAAGACGCGCTCGATGATCTCGAGTTGAATACTGGCACTGCATCGAAGTCGTGTGAGCAGCTCAACGAGCTCGCGACGAGCCGCTGGCTCGTCCAACCAGGAAGCAAGCTGCAATGCCGCGCGCTCGCCGATTTCCCCCCTTGCGGCGGCGCAAAGGAGGTTGGCATCACCCACGCTAAGCTCGCGCCACTTGGCGAGGACTTCCGTGCGGCTGGGAATGCCAAGGGGGGTCAACAGCCGCCTTCTGTCTCTTTCGTCAGGCACAAAGTCAAGAATGCGCTCGGCCATCTGGGCCTTCTCGGCAACATTCAGAGGGGGACCGAAGGCTTTCAGGGTGAGTCGCCGCAGCCAAAGACTTTCGAACGTGCTGTCAACAGGAAAGACGAAGCACGCAGCCGCTTCAGCCCCCGATTCCCTGAGCCAGTGCAACCGCTTAAACCCGTCGACGATGGTATGGGGGCCGCTCTGTCTCCGAAGGAGCCATGGCGGACTGAGGAGCCCGCAGCAGTTCAAGGATTCATCGAGTCCATCCGCGGGAGCGAGCCGCCGGATCTCGAAAGTGCGGTCGTCCCAGTCGATCTCTTGAAGGGGGACGCGCACCATCGACTCGAGAAACGGATCCATTGTCGAGCTCCGTCACGCAATGAGGGTTTGACCGGAGAGCCGCTCAAGCGCTTCGATGTAACGGGCTCGGGTGCTCGTCACGACTTCCGGCGGCAGCACCGGAGGCGGATCCGAGGTCTTCCATCCGGAATTCACGAGGTAGTCGCGCAGGTACTGCTTGTCAAAGCTCTCCGGGCTGCAGCCGACCTGGTAGCGATCCGCCGGCCAAAAGCGGCTTGAATCGGGAGTCAGAGCCTCGTCGACCAGAATGACTTTTCCATCTCGAATGCCGAATTCGAACTTGGTGTCCGCCAGGATGATTCCCTTTTCCCGGGCGTACGCTGCCGCCTTGCGGTAAATTTTCAGAGAAAGCTCCTGGACGCGGGTGGCGGTCTCTCTACCAGTGCGGAGGGCCATCTGCTCCCAGGAAATGTTTTCGTCGTGCTCGCCCTTCAGCGCTTTTGTCGATGGCGTGAAGAGCGGCTCTGGCAGTTGCTCGGCCTCCTGCATGCCCTGAGGAAGGCGAATGCCACAGACTTCACCCGTCTTCTGGTAATCCTTCCAGCCCGTGCCCACGAGGTATCCGCGGACAATGCATTCGACAGGGAGTACCTCAGCCTTTTTGACCCACATCGTGCGGCCGGCGAGCTGGTCCGCGTGCGGGCGGCAAACGGCCGGGAATTCGCGTACGTCGGTTCCGATCAGATGGTGATCGACCGTATCGCTCAAGAAGCGCAGCCAGAACGCGGAAAGCTGAGTGAGGATCTTTCCCTTGTCCGGAATTGGGGTGGGCATCACAACGTCGAATGCGGAGATGCGGTCGCTTGCCACAATGAGCAAGGAGTCTCCGAGATCGTAAATGTCCCGGACTTTGCCGCGTGATAAGAGCTTCAGATCCGGGAAATGGGTTTCGAATAAAGCATTGTTCGCCATGATTGCCTCCTCGAGAAGGGCGATAGCGGTCAGGCCAAATCCAGGTTGATTCTGGTTTTCCCATTTGCTATTTTGCCGCAGAGTTGTGCATATCAAGTATTTATGAACAGATGTCAAAACAAAAAGAAACGGATACGAAAGAGGTTCCCTATGACGAAGCCTCCCCATGACGCGCCCGACAAGCCTCGAAAAGGCATTGCAGGGCTGTTCGACGATGCCGAGCGCAAAGAGCTCTTTCGAAAATATCTTTGCTTCCTCGGGTGGGTCGAAATCCTGATCTTGATCGCTTCCTACCTGTACCAGCTGGGGGATGGCCGCTATGACGTCGCCGGCGCCGTCCAAGCAGGATTTCCCTGGAGAACCTACTTTTACATCGCCTTCATCACGCCCGTTGCCATCACGTTTCTGGTGGGCATGGTGATTGTCGGGTTCAACCGCTATTTTGCGGAAGTCGATCCCACGGTTCAGAGTGCTTCCTCCGAAGCCGAGAAGCAATCCGAGGTCTCAAGCCGCATGCGCACGCTCCAGAACATGGTGGTCTGGGTGCAGCGGCTTCCGTTCCTGGCCCTCTTGCTCCTGCTTGGAGTGGGGTCCATCTTCTTTTACAAACTGGACAGCATCGTCGCATTCCTGAGCAACGTCGGGGAAAAGTCCATCAGGGCGCTGCTGATCATGGGAGCGGTGGGACTCGGTCTGGCCTCGCTTTTCGCCTTCATTCTCATTGTCTTGAATTACCAGCTTCGCAAGAAAACGATGGCCTATCAATATCGCAGTGAAGTGGCCGAACGGTTCGGCCTCATCATCCTTGACGACAATTCCGTGATCAACAGCGAAGGCAAGCTCCTCATTCAGGGGCGAGGCATGAAAGAGTCCCTTCCTCTGCTCCCCGAAAAGACAACGGAGGCCAAGAGCGATCCAGCTCCCGTTGCGGTGCGCTCCCGTGTGGATCTCGAGCCCACGTGAATGGAAGAGCCCGCTGGAGACCAAAAGGAACATACCCGGAAATGAAAGGTGTCCGCACTTGGCTCCCGCTGGGCATCCTCTATCCTGGATAGTTCGGACTCTCTCTTGACCGCCTCCCATGCACTCATTCGCCGCACGGCGGCTTTCATCTACGAGGAACGGCTGATTGACCCAGGGTGCGCCCTGCTCCTGGGCGTCTCCGGTGGCCCGGATTCGGTCGCCCTTCTGCACGCGATGACCACCCTCAGAGAGCTTCTGCGAATCGACCGCATCACGGTCGTGCATTTCAATCACCGGCTACGAGGACAGGCATCCGACGATGACCAGGTGTCTGTCTTGCTGCTGTCTGAAAAGCTGGGGCTGAATTGTCTGACCGGCGGCGAAGACGTGCGGGGATTTGCGGATGCGAATGGGGTTTCCGTGGAAATGGCTGCTCGCATGTGTCGTCATCGGTTCTTTGAGGAGACCCTGGCGGCTGGCGCCGGCGATCGTCTTGCCTTGGCACATACGGCGAACGATCAGGCGGAGGAGGTTCTCCTGCGGCTTTTTCGGGGGACGGGTCCCTCTGGCATGGCGGGGATGCTTCCCAAGAATGGCCGAGGCATTATCCGCCCTCTGCTGTTTGCCTGGCGCTCAGAAATCCTGGATTACCTCCATGCTGGCGGATACGACTTCAGAGAGGATGAAAGCAACCGTGAATCCTTTTGCCAACGGAATGCGCTCCGCAATGAGCTGATCCCGCTGATCAGGCATCACTTCCACGGCAGAGTGCAGGAGGCTGTCGTGCGTCACGCGGAGCTTGTCCGTGCCGAGGAGTCGTGGTGGCACGCTCAGGTTGAGGCTCACTGGAGTGGTGTTGTTCGTGAGGAGCTCTCCGGGCGCCTGGCCCTGGATTGTGCTGCCCTGGCGTCCTTGCATCCAGCATTGCAGCGAAGGATTCTGCGCCGAGGCATCGAGCGGTTGCAGGGGCACTTGCAGCGTATTTACGCTGTTCACATTGAGGCGCTTCGGAATCTAGGGCTTGGGGCAGCCGGAGGAGCTCATTTGGATCTTCCGGGGTGCCTTCGCGCGTGGCGACGGGGTGCGAGCCTCATGTTGTGGGTGGCCGCAACGAATGGGCAAAGCGAGGCGGTGGAGGCTCATCCTGCCACAACGTTTGACGGGCCTGGGGAATACCGTTTCCACGGCTGGGAGTGGGCTTTGGATTTCATTTCACCTCTTGTTGAGCAT
>CALBZH010000187.1 GCA_937889795.1 uncultured Syntrophobacteraceae bacterium
CGACCACCGAGATCTACACTCTTTCCCTACACGACGCTCTTCCGATCTTCGAGGCTCCGGCTGCTGAGCAGTCCTGAACCCGTCCCGCCGGGACGCGGTTTCGATGACGCCTTCGAGGCCTTCGGCAGAAGGCTCGCGGCCGAAGGACGTTCGGAGAACACCATCAGCGCATACCTGCGCGACCTCTCGTACCTGTCAGAGGCGCTCCTCCGGGGGCATCCGGGGATCGTCCCGGAGGAGGTGACCAGCCCCATGATCGACGAGGCGCTGACCTCACCACAGGTGACGACTTCGGCCGGGGGCGGGGTGCGGTCGCCGGCATCCATGCACCGGTTCAAGGCGGCCGTCCGGTCGTTCTTCACCTGGGCCGAGCGGAACGGAATCGTCCGGGAGAATCCGGCCGGGTCGTTGACCCTTCGCAGGCTTCCTCGGACTCCCCCCAAGTTTCTGACCGAGGCCGAGAAGCGCCGTCTGCTCAAGGAACTTCGCGGCAGGGCATCCTCCCTGGCGATCCGGGACCGCGTCATCATCGAGGTCTTCCTCGGGACCGGCATCCGGCTGCAGGAACTCGTCGACCTTGACATCGAGGACGTGGACCTCGACGCCAAGCATCTCCGCGTGCTCGCCAAGGGCTCCGTCCCGCAAGTGAAGTTTCTAAAGTCCACTCTGCGCTCCCTCCTGCGGAGTTACCTGGCCGAGCGCCGACGCCGGGGCGACGGCGAATGCCGGGCGATGTTCCTCTCCAACCGCGGGGAGCGGCTCTGCGAGCGGCAGGTGGCCAGGCGGCTCGAGTATTGGCTCAAGGCTGCCGGCATCGACAAGAAACTCAGTCCGCATGCGCTGCGGCATACCTTCGCCACCCACCTCTACAGCCGGACCGGAGATATCCTGGTGGTCCAGCGGGCCCTCGGTCACCGGGACCTGTCGACCACCCAGGTCTACACCCACCTCGTGGACGGCGCGCTGGAAGACGCCCTCGAGCGCCTCTGATCCGCCGCCGACCATGGAAGCCAAGCGGTCCACCCGGGCCGCTTTTCCATTCCCGCCTTCGGACAGGCAATGACAGAGGCAAGAGACAGTCAGCCTACAGTCGCGTCCCCGAACACATCCGCAGGCAATGATGCGGGCAGCATCGAAGCCTTGAGATGCCGGGCGGAAGCATTGATTGACAGAACCTTCCGCCGACCGGCGGCTTCGGAATGTCAGAGAACACGTCTTATCCGACATTCCCAGGCCGGGGATGGCCGCAAGTCCGCGTGTTTCGCGGGTCGCTGCATGGCATGCGGTGGTGTTATCCGACCTCATTTCCGTGTTTTCCCTCTCGCGGTCGTTTTCCGGGCCGGTTTCTTCTGGGACTCCGCCAGCTTTTCAAGCAGGGCCGTGGCCCACTCGGCCGGCGTCGTCTCCGGTCCCTGGGATGCCTCACCCTCACGGGCGATCTTCGTTGCCTTGAGGTCCTTGAGGTGGCAGCGGATCATCCGGTCCAACCGCTCGGCGGCGTCCCAGTCGCCGGACTCCTGCGCCCGCCCCAGCTTGAGAAAATAGACCGCCACCAGCTCGACCTGCATGAAGTCAGAGCTCTTGTTGAACACGAAGTCCTGGTAGAGCTGGCCGATGATGGCCTCGAAGAGGGGACGCTCCTCCGGTGAGAGGAAGCGGTCGGCGTAGATGCCGTGGCGCAGACTGTTCTGGTTGCCAGGGACTGCGCCGCTGCCGGTCCGCGCCTTGGCGGTCTTGCGGACCTCCTGCTCGGACGCAGCGTTGCGGTGCCAGCGTTTGAGCTGACCCGCGTCGTGTTTTCCGATCCTGTCTTGGGCCTTGTCGTCTGCCATGATCACCGCGTTTTTCGTTTCGGCACCTCGGGGTTCGGGGCGGAAGGCGGATTTCGCCCTCTTCAGGGGAAACCCCCTCGATATCTACCGGAGCGGATCGCGATGCGTCGGGATGGATTCCTCGCGGCTCTGAGCCACGATCTGGCGCACCCGGCGGGGTGTCACGCCGGACAACCGGGCGATCTCGCGGGTGGGAACCCCTTGTCCCTTGAGCGCCAGCACGAGCTTGCGGCGTTCCTCGTAGAAGCCCACATCGCTCGGCACCCAGAGGAGACCGGTGAAATGCCGTCGGACGGTGTCGAGAACCTCGGGCGGCAGGACATCCCTGGCATTGGCGTAGGGCCGTTTCATGTTTCCGGATTCGTTTTCTTGAGCCATGGTTGATCCACATCCGGGTTGTGAAAACGAAGGCGGTTCTCCCGCGGGGGCGGGCCGATGATCTCGATGTACTGCCGGGTCACGTCGCCGATGCGCTCCTTGGCGTCGACGAAACAGACGAGACCGTAGTCCTCGCCGCACGGGAAACGGAACCGTCCCCGGTTCTGATAAAGGCGTGTCTCGGACCAGCCGAGGGAAAGCGCCTGGTCTCGAATGGCATCGACCTTTTCGATGGCTGATTGCGGTACCTTTTCCGTGAAACGCCACTCCCCGTCCTTGGGGTAAAGGTGTTGCTCGACAGCCGGTGCAGGGGGACATACAACCGGAGAGACGGGTGCGGTACAAGCGGGACGGCTCTGGGCGGCCGGGTCAATCGCTGGCGGAGGATAGGTCTTGGGATCGATACTCCGAACGGCGGCAAGAAGCTCGTTCTCTCTGAAACGTTGGACGGCCCAGGCATGAATGTCGTTGAACCGCCTCCGCAACTCTTCGAAAGCTGCGGGATCGAGTCGTCCCGCTTCCAACGCTTTCTTTGCCAACGCCATCTTGTGCCGGAGCCATGCGTAGTATTCCGGGTCCAGACGGCGGTAGCAGACGCCGTCGATCCCCACGTCCCGAGCGAAGTGTCGAGGTTTGTCGGTTTCCCAGGAGTCCAGGTTCGTGGCCGCGTAAAGGGCGGTGACGTCGGGATCGATGGTTTCCTGCGGATCGTTGCGCTCAGCCGGTTCCGTTGTCTCCGGCATGGAGACATCGACCGACGGATTGCTCGTATCGACCGGGGCTGATCCTCCGGCGGTCTGTTGCATCATGAGTTCGAGAAGGCTCACGTTCCCTGCTCCAATCGGGTGGTTTCCGTTTCATGGGATACCTACCGGAGCGGGGTCCGTGCCGTCGGGATGCGAAGGTGCGAAGGTCGATGAATGCGGCTCGAACCTTCGCAGGAGCCTTCGCAGTGCTGTAGATGATTGATATTGCTGTTAGATATAAAGAAGGAAGAAGAAGGTGCGAAGGGTACCGGGAGAATCACTCCCGTATGAGCGGAAAAAAGCAGGTGGTCCGAGGAGAGACCCACGGTCACGGCATGCGATGTTTTTTTCTGAGTAAGGGGGGTGGACCCCTGAAACCCTTCGCACCTTCGCAGTCCAGGTGCAACAGCTTGATATGACGATGTTTACGGGTGCGAAGGTCCTTCGCGGTTTGCGAAGGGTACCCTTCGCACAAGGAGACGGCGGCAGGGAAAAGGTTCAGACGAGGAAGGTGATGTCGTAGGTGGCGGTGCGCCGGACGGAATGCTCCGACCGGTTGACGGCGATCTCGAACCCGGCCTGGCGGATGGTGTCCAAGTCGTTCGAGAAACGCTGGGCGAACTGCTGCACCGAGTTCATGCTGAAGGACAGCCCGAAATCTTTGGACAGGCGTTTGACGGCCACGAACAGGTCGCGGGCCAGAGCGCCCTCGACGGTGGTCTCGTTCCGAAAATCGAGCTGGTAGCGTTCGAGGAAGGCCGCCTTGTTGGTCTTGGCGACGTTCAATGCGGTGCTCTCCCGGTCCGCTTCGAGCGCGTGCCGGTAGGCCTTGAAGAGCGCCGCCAGGCAGGTGGCGATGGGATTGGACTCGCGGGCGGTCTCGAGGCTGACGTTGTTGAGCGTGGCGATCCGGCCCACAAACTGCGGATGAAGTTCTTCCAGCGCCCGGTCGATCACTTCCTCCTGCTCACCGGCGAGCATCATAAGGTACATGAGGCTCAGGTAATCGTTGCATCGCCGTTTGCTGTGGTTTCCGAGGCTTCGGTGCAGAAGCCGCATCACCTTCTCTTGAGCGCCGGCCCGGAGCATGGCCAGCAGATGGCTCGTGCGCTTCATCAGGGAAGAGACGATCAAGTCGCGGTGCTCCCGGAGCGCGGCCAGAATTTTCGCTTCGAGGAAACAGTCGCTTGCCTGCTCGTCCATATCGAAGCGGATGATAAACGAGCGGGATAGGATTTCCGCGAGTTCCCCTCCCAGTGGTTCGATGCCCGTGGTGTTGAGCAGGCACTTGGTCCGCTCGATGACCGTCTCGGTGTCCGTGCCGCTCTTGCGCTTTTCCTTGGCGATGCCGGTGATGCTGGTCAGGATGAAGGTCGTCAGGTCCTCGGTCATCTGTTTGACCTCGATGTTGTCGAGGACGATGAGCGGGTTCTGCGAGCCGTCGGTGTAGTTGGCCGCATCGGTGCTTTTCTTCTGTTGGGGCTCACCGTAGAGCAGGGCCGAGATCAACTTGCTCGCGGTGGTCTTTCCCGATCCCGCTGGCCCTTCGAACCGGGTCATGGGCCTCGTGCCGGCGAAATCGATCAAGAGGAAACAGGAAAGCCATGAGAGGATCAGCACCCGATCCCCCGGCGCGCAGGTGAGATTGTCGAGCAGCAGCTCCACCAGGAGCCGGTCGGCTTCCGCGGGATCGGCGTCGGCAAGGAAGCGGATCGGTGCCATCTTCCGCGAACCGTCCAGGATGATCCCGTCGGCGTTGCCGCCGTTCTTGAGGATTTCGACTCCCTCCGGGGTGATCTTGGCGATCTCGTGGTCGGTGTTGTTCAGGTTGAAGTAGACCGTTTCCCTGGCCACGTCCGTGTGAAGCCAGGAAAAATGCTCCCGCACCTGTCCGCGCTCCACCGCCAGATTAGACAGCACCTCGTAAAATGTGCGACCGCCGCCGGTGGTCTGTACCATCCCGGTGTGCTTGTACATGAGGGAGGCGTATAGTCGCTTACGGCCCCGGTCGGGCGTGTCCATCCACAGGATCGTGTCCTCGAAGAACATGAACGGTTCGCCCTGGGGCGTGCGGAAGAACCTGGCCCCGTGGGCGGCGAACCATTCGTAGGCGGCTTCGGCTGCGAGGGTGAAGTCGGGCGAGCCGCGTTCTTCTTCGGTCGCAAGCAGGACTTCCTCGATCCGTGCCCGGCACGATCCGGGAGATGCATCCGATGATCGCTTTTCCCGCTTCCGTTCCTGCCTGGCCTGGCACCGCTGCTCTTTTTGCACCGCCCGCACTTGATCGCGCAGCGTGGCCAGCGAGAGTCCCGTCTTGCCGAACCGCTCCTGAATGAGTTTCAGATGGCGGTTCTGCTCCAGCGGGGAGAGGTATGCGGCTTCGCGCAGGATCGGTTCGAGCAGTCGGTTGCGCTCCTCTTCCGAGACGTCGGTAGGCAGATGAGAGATGCCGAACTCCAAGGGCGTCTCGGCCTTTGCCAGCAACTCTTCGAAGTCTTGGGCGGAGTGACCGGCCACGAAGTAGTCGTTGACGTCGATCTTGGCTTCGGAGAGCAGGCGCTCGGCCTCGCAGATTTCATCCGGGGTCCGGCCGTCGAGGCGCTTGGTCAGTTCGCGGGCTCCCACCGCGGCGTCGAGACCGAACCGCTCCCGCAGTTCCCGGCGGGCGTTCTCGCGTCTTTCATCCAGGGGGAGAAGGGCAAGACGGGTTTGTATGCGGTGCTCGGAAAGGACCGCTGCCGTCTTGAGCGCGCCGTTCAACCCAGCCTGGGATATCTCGTTGTCCTGGCAGACGTAGACCGTCTTTACGTTGCGAAGGCGCGGCAGCAGCCGCTCCCAATCCGCCTCGCGGATACGGACGGTCACCGGCGACACTGCCGGGAAGCCATGTTCCATAAGCGAGATGCAGTCGGTCACGCCCTCGGTGATGATCAACCGCTCCGGGTCGGCGAGCAGACAGTCCTCGTTGTAGAGATGACTATTGTCGATGCACGGGGCTATGTGTTTGCGGGTGTTTTCGTCGTGGACCGGGAGCTTCTTGTATTTTCCTTGCTCCCATGGCTTGTCAGGCGTCCACGGTGTCTTGCGTCCGATCAGGAAAACGACCCGACCGCGGCTCCAGTAGGGAAACACGATGCGCCGGTCAAAGAACGGATCGAGTCCGTCTTGGTTGGTGGGACGGAACGCGCCGGATGCCGCCAAATCCCGCGGGGAAAAACCGCGTTCCTTGCAGGTCAACTTCCGGACGATTCCCTCGTCGCCGTCGTTGTCCGCATAGCCGATGAGGAGCCTGTCGACCGTCTCCACGGACAGGCCGTATTTGGACCGAAGCCATTCGAGGACCTCGTGGTTGTCCTTGAGCCGCCCGTGATAGTGTTCCGCCAGGGCCGTCAGCACCTCATGGACGCGCAGTTCAACCAGGCGCTGGGCCTCCGCTTCCGCCAGTTCCTCGGGCGAGAGTCCGTGCTTGGCCAAAGACGGCAGTCCGGCCTTGGCCGCGAGGAAATCGCGGGCATGCTGATGGCTCTCCGGCATGGGGCCGGACTGGCCCCGCGTCACCCGGCCCGACTGGATGAACTCCACGAGCTGGAGCACGTCGCCGCCGACGCCGCAGCCGAAGCAATACCAACCTTGCTTGTCGAGCATGACATGAAGGGACCGGTGCGACTGGCTGCTGTGGTTCGGGCAGTCGCATTGGAGCAGGCGGTCGGATTCATGCAGGACGTGAGCGCCGAGCAGTTCCCGCGCGACCATACCGATGTCGACCTCGGTGATCCGCCGGTAATACTCCCTCACGTTGTCCTGACGTTCGAATGCCATGCGCGCTCCGCTCCAAGAATGTCCATTCGCTACCGACCGGTCGTCGCGGGAACACGGGATTCCTCAAGGCGACCTGCATCCAGCAGGAGGGAGAGGAACGTTCGGCGGTCGTCCTGTTTCCGCTTTCTGGCGCAGTTCGAGATGCCCCAGCGGTCCCCGACGAGGACCGTCGTCTGTCTGGCCCGCGTGACGCCGGTGTAGAGAAGGTTCCGGTGGTGCATGAAGGAGTGGGCCTTGTGGACCACCACCACGGCGCATGGAAACTCGGAGCCCTGGGCCTTGTGGATCGTCAGGGCATAGGCGAGTTGGATGTCCTGCAGGTTGGGTGAACCGGCCTCTATCTCCACCGGGATGCCGTCGAAGTCCACGCTCAGGGAACCGTCTCGGCCGACGTGGAGCACCACGCCCATCGCGCCGTTCATGACGCCGATCTCGTAGTTGTTCCGGGTCTGGATGACCTTGTCGTGCACGAGAAACTTGGGCCTGCGGCCCGGAGGCGTCGGGGGCGCTTCGACATTCCAGAGTCTGCGCTGCACCAGACGTTGAAGCTCGCAGTTGAGATCGCGTGTTCCCAGCGGTCCCTTGTGGGTCGGGGTCAGAAGCTGGACATCGGTCAACAGGTCGAACCCGAGGCGTTCCACGAGCACATTTTCGAAGAGGTCCAGTACGAACCGCTGCGCGTCCCATTGATCGGTGAACTGATCCACGACGTACCAGGCGCGGCGGCCGGAGGGTTCGGCGTCGCTCGTCTTGCGGACCTCGCCGTTCAAGACGGCGATGCTGTTCTCCTTCAGGATGCCGGCCTGCCGTACCACCTGGTCGAGGAGCACCGTGGGAACCATCCGCGACTGAACCAGGTCCCGCAACAGATTGCCCGGTCCGACGGGAGGCAGTTGGTTGTGGTCTCCAACCAGCACCACGGCGGTCCGCTCGAGGTCGATGCTCTGAAAGAGGTGCCAGGCCAGGGGCACATCCACCATCGAGACCTCGTCGACGATGATCACGTCGGCGTCGATGGGATCGTCCGGTCCCCGGGCGTAGTCTTTGCCGTTGAAACCCAGCAGCCGGTGGATCGTACCCGCTTGATGGCCGACGACCTGTTCGAGGCGTTTGGCGGCCTTGCCCGTGGGCGCGGCCAGGATGACGCGCAGTCCCTGTTCCTCGTAAACGCCGGTGATGGCGGATACGGTGAAGGTCTTGCCGCTGCCCGCTCCGCCGGAGATGAGCGAAATCGAATGACGAAGTGCGGTGACGGCGGCCTGCCGCTGACCCGCGTTGATCTGCGGCGCGGTTTCCGCGACCATGTCGGAAAGCCGGTCTCGGTCGGGAAAATGCGGGTTGGGCGCTCCGCCGTTCCGGAAGACCTTTGCCAGGTCCTCCTCCATTGCACGGATTTCAGGTTTGGCGACGATGAACCTCCCGCCGTGGGAGACGCAGACCAGGGCTTTCTCGTCGATAAGCCGGTCAAGCGCCTGCTCGATACGGTCGCGGCTGTCGAGAACGTCCATGACCAGCAGCACGTTGGCTTGATCGACCAACTCCTCGAATTCGATCCAGCAGTCGCCTTGATCCAGTGATTCGTTCACGCAGTGGAGAACACCAGCCCGGATACGCGCAGGGTCGTCTTTGACGGT
>CALBZH010000188.1 GCA_937889795.1 uncultured Syntrophobacteraceae bacterium
AGGCATTTACGGGCTTGGGGTCCTCATCAGCGAGGCGGCGCGTGGGGAAGGCGGAATACTCCGCAACAGCCTCGGCGAGCAATTCATGGAGCGCTATGCCCCGACCATCAAGGACCTGGCGGCGCGCGATGTGGTCTCCCGTTCTATCGCTCTCGAGATCCGGGAAGGACGCGGCATCGGCGGCAAGGATTACGTGCACCTCGACCTGACCCACCTGGGCGAGCAAAAACTGGCCGAGCGCCTTTCGGACAGCACCTCCTTCGTGAAGATCTACCTGGGCCTGGACCCGGCCAAGGAGCTCGTGCCCATCGCCCCCACCTGCCACTACATGATGGGGGGGATTCCGACCAATGTGCATGGCCAGGTCTTGAACGAGAACCATCAGCCGGTCCCCGGACTGTATGCCGCCGGCGAGTGCTCGTGCATTTCGCTGCACGGCGCGAATCGGCTCGGGTGCAACTCACTCCTGGACCTGGTGGTCTTCGGGCGCCGAGCGGGCGAGCAGATGCTGGAGGATGGACGGACGCTCGATTGGGTGGCACCTCCGGCCAATCCGCAAGGCCGCATGGAAGCGCGCATCCGGGAGCTTAAGGAGCCGGGCTCGCCGGTCCGGGCCTCGACGGTGCGGCGGGCGCTGCAGCAGACCATGATGGACAACTGCTCGGTCTTTCGCCACGCGGAGACTCTGGAAGAAGCCCTCTCGGACATCAAGGGTCTGGAAGAGGAATACAAGCGGGTCCGGTGCGAAAACCGCTCCTCCCGCTACAACACGGACCTGCAGGAGACAATCGAGCTCGAGCATTCCCTGGGGCTGGCCGAAGCGATCGTCCAGTCCGCGCTGGCGAGGCAGGAAAGCCGCGGGGCTCATTCCCGTGAGGATTTCCCCGACCGGGATGACGCCAACTGGCTCAAGCACACGCTCGTCCAGAAGACTGGGCCATCGGTCCGCATCTTCTACAAGCCCGTGACCGTCGCTCAATTCCAACCCAAACCGAGG
Source organism: uncultured Syntrophobacteraceae bacterium (assembly GCA_937889795.1). Lineage (GTDB taxonomy): Bacteria > Desulfobacterota > Syntrophobacteria > Syntrophobacterales > Syntrophobacteraceae > CALBZH01. Next base: position 998 of record CALBZH010000188.1, read on the forward strand.
GTCTACTGAGATGGAGTTGCAGTTCAAGATATACCGGTTCGATCCCGAGGTCGATGCGGCTCCCCGCTACCAGACCTATATCGTTTCCGCCGAGCCCCAGGAGCGAATCCTGGACTGCCTGAACCGGATCCGGTGGGAGCAGGACGGGACCCTCGGCTACCGCATGTCGTGCGCCCACGGAGTGTGCGGCTCCGACGGGATGCGCATCAACGGGCGGTGCGCTCTGGCTTGCCAGAAGCTGGTCAAGGAATACGCGGAGCAGGGGGCGGAAATCACCCTGGAGCCGCTTCCCCATTTCAAGGTTTTGAAGGACCTGATCGTCGACATGGAAGGCTTCCTGGACCGGGTGAAGTCCCTGCACCCCTACCTGCTGGCAGACAAGTCGCCCCCGGAAAAGGAGCGCTTCCAGGCCCAGGATGACCGCAAGAAAGTCGATGACGTCATCCGCTGTATCCTGTGCGCCTGCTGCACAGGGGCGTGCCCTATGATCGACGAGAGGCCCGATTTCGTGGGGCCGGCTGCCTTGGTGTGGGCCTACCGGTTCCTCTTTGACACGCGCGACGAGCAGTTCACGGAGCGCCTGAAAGCCTTGGATGCGCCAACCGGCGCCTGGGGGTGCGACAACCGCTTCGAATGCACCCGCGTGTGTCCCAAATCGATTCCCGTGACCAAGTCCATCAACCAGATCAAGCGCGAGATCGAAAAGCACGGGGGTGGGAAAGCCCGCTGATCCGTCATGAAGACACGCTCTGAAACCGATGCGCTCGGCACCGTTCAGGTTCCCGAGGACGCCTATTACGGGGCTCAGACCCAGCGGGCCCGCGAAAATTTTCCGGTCAGCTCCATCCGGATGCCACTGCCCCTCATCCGGAGCCTGGGTCTCATCAAGCGCTGCGCCGCGGTGGTGAACCATGACCTGGCGCTCATCGAGACTCGGTTGGCTGATGCGATTGAAAAGGCGGCCCGGGAGGTCGAAGAAGGGCTCCTGGATGACCAGTTCGTGCTCGATGTGTTCCAAACGGGGTCGGGAACCTCCACCAACATGAACGTTAACGAGGTCGTCGCCGGCCGGGCCAACGAATTGCTGACGGGGAACAGGGGAGGCAAGGACCCCGTGCATCCCAATGACCACGTCAACCGCTGCCAGTCCAGCAACGACGTCTTCCCGTCAGCCATCCACATCGCCGCCGTGACCGAGATTCGAAACGGCCTGCTCCCGAGCCTCGAACGGCTCCATGGAAGCCTGCTCGCCAAAGCCGCAGCCTTCGCCGACGTGATCAAGTTGGGGCGTACGCATCTGCAGGACGCCGTACCCATTCGCCTGGGCCAGGAATTTGGCGGGTACGCGAGGCAGGTGGAGCTGGCCATCATACGGATCGAAGGGGCGGAGCAGGGGCTCTTCGAGCTGGCTCTAGGCGGGACTGCCGTCGGGACTGGCATAAACGCCCATCCAGATTTCGCGACGAAAACGATTGCGCTCATCGTCGATGCGACCCAATGCCCTTTCATCGAGGCGGTCAACCATTTCGAGGCTCAGGGAGCCCAGGACGCTGCGGTGGCCGCGAGCGGGGCTCTCAAGAGCGTTGCCGTCGGCATCGGAAAAATCGCAAACGACCTCCGCTGGCTTGCATCCGGACCGCGCTGCGGTCTCGGGGAGATTACCCTGCCGTCGCTTCAGCCCGGCTCCTCCATCATGCCGGGCAAGGTCAACCCGGTCATCCCCGAAGTCGTGGTCCAGGTGGCGGCGCAGGTTGTCGGCAACGACGCGGCCATCACTCTCGGCGGCCAGTGGGGGTGCTTCGAGCTCAACACCATGCTGCCCGTGATCGGGCACAACCTGCTCCAATCCATCGCCCTTCTGACCAGCAGCGCCCGCCTGCTCGCGGAAAAATGCATCGACGGCATCGAGGCCAACCGGGAGCGCTGCAAGGGGAACATCGAGCAGAGCCTCTCCCTCGCGACGTACTTGGCTCCGACCATTGGCTACGACCGGGCATCGGCCATCTCCAAGGAAGCATTCGCAACCGGCAAGACCATCCGCGGGCTGGTCCTGGAAAAACGGCTGATGGACGAGGCAGAATTCGACCGGCTGATCAACGAATCGTTAAGCCCGTTGGAGGGAAAACCTTGAACATCGCCTTCGCCTGGAACGACGCCACCCGCACCCGCATCAAGCTCTTCATGGCCCTGTCGAGAACGCCCCACGGCCTTCTGGACATGGCGACGCCGGCGGTGGGGGCGCTGCTCTGGCTGGGCGGGATTCCCCCGCTCCCTGTCGCGGTGCTTGGCTTTATCACGGCCTTTGCCGGGTACACGGCTGTCTACGCTTTGAACGACGTCGTGGATTACCGGGTCGACCGCGAGAAGATCAAACAGTGCGGTCTGCCGGACATGGGGCACGATTTGGATGCCATCTGCGCCCGCCACCCGCTTGCCCAAGGCCTTCTCAGTTTGCAGGAAGGAATCGCATGGACCTGCGGATGGGCGCTGGTCGCGCTCCTTGGAGCCTACACGCTGAATCCCACCTGCGCATGGATCTTCCTCGGCGGTTGCGCGTCGGAAGCCATCTACTGCAAGATGTTCCGGGTGAGCTACCTTCGCACGTTGGTGAGCGGGGCCGTGAAGACGGCCGGAGGACTTGCCGCCGTCTTCGCCGTAACGCCGAATCCGTCGTTCCTTTTTCTGCTCGCACTCTTCCTCTGGCTTTTCTTCTGGGAGATCGGCGGCCAGAACGTTCCCAACGACTGGGCCGACGTGAGCGAAGACCGGGACATGGAAGCCATTACGGTACCGGTCCGCTTCGGGCCTCGAGCGTCGGCCGATATCATCCTGGGCTCGCTTGGAATCGCCGTTGTCCTGAGTCTCCTTCTCTACTGGATCACGCCCGCCGAGATCCATTCCAGCTACCTTCTCGGAGCCCTCGCCGCTGGACTGCTCCTGCTGATCGCCCCCGCCATGAAACTGCGTCGGTCCCTCGACAAGTCGGATGCATCGGCCCTGTTCAACCGTGCCAGTTACTACCCCCCGAGCATGCTGCTGGTGATTTTAGTCAGCGCATGGTGGTGAGGTCACAGCCATGGGCAATGCCACGGAGCGAGTCCTGATTGCCGTGGACGGCTCGGAGCACTCCCTCGAAGCCGCCCTGTACGCGGGTGCGATCCTTCGGGCCAGTGACGCCGAAATCAAGCTGCTGCATGTTTTCCAAAAGGTTCCTGACGCCTTCTGGGAGCTGGAGCGACATCCCGACTGGGCGCCAAAGGTCCGGCAGGTGCGGGGCTGGGAGGCCGAGCAGCGGGAAAAGGCCTTGCATTTCTTGGAGTCGGTCCAGCTCGCCCTGGCCCAGGAAGGGTTCCCGGCCGAGCGGGTGAGCCTGGAGCTGGTGAATCCCACCGACAGTGTGCTCGCGACCCTCCAGACGGTCGCGGACGGGGGTTTGGACGCGGTGGTGATCGGCAGACGCGGCGTCGGTGCCGGGGAGGACGCCGACGGCCTTGGCTCGGTCGCCGGGCAGGTTCTGGAAACTCTGACTGGATGCGCCATCTGGGTAGTAGATCGGAAGAGCACACGTCTGAACTCCAGTCACGAGTGGATATCTC
>CALBZH010000189.1 GCA_937889795.1 uncultured Syntrophobacteraceae bacterium
CTGGGGGATCTCTATCGAGCTCAGGGCCAACCGCGCAACGCACGGAAATCCTATGAGGAGGCCGTCAAATCCTTGCGCATCATCGTTTCGCGCAATCCGCAAGCCGCCGCCCGCCTCGATCTGGCCATGGCACTGACGAGGCTTGGAGCGAGCCTCCAGGATGAGGGTCTCATGGAGGATGCGGTGCAACCGTTGGAAGAGGCGTTGACCCTCTACCGGGAGCTGGCGCAGACCGCCCCGGACGTCCACCTCCCCAGCGTGGCGACGACCTTGAACAACCTGGGTGTTGTTCAGCAAGCCCGAAAGCGCCCGGAAGAAGCCGAAAAGGCCTTCGACGAGGCGCTCCGGATCTGCGGCCACGGTGCGACGTCCCCAACCGAGGCCAACCAGCCCTGCATCGCCGTGACGCTCAACAACCTGGGGGGACTGCACCGAGCCCTGACCCACCGCGAGGAAGCCCTCAACGCCTATGAGGAGTCGCTGCGAATCGGCCGGGATCTCGCGTCGCAGAACCCCGCCGTCTATCTCCCGTATGTGGCCGGAACCCTCAACAACCTCGGCATCCTCCATCGCGATGCCGGCAACAGGGAAGCTGCGACCAAAGCCTTCGAGGAAGCCCTCGCCATCACCCGAGCCCTCTCCGAGTCGGCACCCGACCGGTTCGCCGCGGACATCGCCCGAATCCAGTCGGAGCTGGCGGGCCTTTACAGCCCACAGCCCACACCGCATGACCCATGAGAAATGCGAAAGCACGGTGGGTGCACACTGTAATCTTCAATCCCGTTGCTGTTTCGATATCATTTGCAGACCGAATCTCAAGCACATGAATCGAGGAATCTTATGGGCGCTCATTCAGCGGAAAGACCTGCACTCCTGATCATCGACATGGTCAAGGACAACTTCGATGCCTCGAGGAGCCTTCCCATCACCCCCTTGGCGCGACGGATCATCAATCCCATCAACCGGCTTGTCGGCATCTTCAGAGAGGAATCATGGCCCATCGTCTTTTCAACCGATGCCTTCGACAAGGAGGACTTCATCTTCACCGGCCGCATGAAGCCCCATTCCCTCAAAGGAACCGAGGGCGCGACGGTCGTCGATGAGCTCGATTGTCGGTCCGAAGACTTGTGGCTGCCCAAACCCAGGTTCTCGGCATTTTGGGGAACGGATTTGACTTCTTGGCTCCGAGACCAGCGCGTGACGCTCTGCGCCGTAGCCGGCATCGCCACGAACTTCTGTGTGCTCACAACCGCCCTGGATGCGGTGTGCTCCGATTTCAAAGCGGTCCTGTTGGAGGACTGCTGCGCCTCATGGTCCGAGGAGATTCACCAGAAGACCCTGGAGGTTTATCGCCGCAACCCGTTGTATCCCCTTTTCCGGGTTGTCACTTCTGTTGAATGGGTGGAGGAAATGCGAACGACAACGGCGTGAGTGGCTCGGCAATCCGAGACCGTTACGCCTTTGCCCTCCGGTCGTTCGCTGCAGGAACAAGGCGTACTCCATCGTCTCATTCCTTGTGCTCCGTCAACGTCGTTTCACGGGGCTTGTCGTCGATCGGCCTTCCTTGGCCGACAAACGGATTTGGCTGGGCCTGTGGCCAATCCGATCCCGATAGCGTCAAGGCGGCGATCGTTTCGCCGGGAACCGGGCCGCGTACAGCTCCGTTCGGCACAGCCGACACAAACCGCCGATCCCGGGTGCGATTCATGACCGTTGGGGATTGCCCTTAACCAAGGAGCCGGGGGTCTGGTTTCGGGTGTCAGGAAAAGAGGCGAGAAGCCGTCAGACTGAAACCAGAGCACTGAAACTTGAAAGCAACAGTCTCGAATTGCACGCGTCGATCCCCTCACGGGTGCGCCGTATAGTGGATAACCGAACAAAGAGCCCACGCTCACGATTGGGCTCAATCATTCGGGGTGGCGAACAGGGAAGGATTCGAGCCCTCGACGGAGAGCCTCGCCTCTAACCAGCGGGAGCTGGCTGAACACGGCCTGGGCGGCTTGTCCCACCTGGTAGCGTTCCATCCTGGATGTGACTTGCCCCTTCGTTAAACCAATCAAATGACGCTCACTGAGCGTGTTATTAGCACCCGTAACCGTCGGCCACACTGCTAGGAAGAATGGCGTCATCCTCTTTTTCGTTTCGAGAAAACGAGGACAGCACCCCATCGACCGCCTTCCCTCGAGAGACATTGCTCATTCGAGCTCCATCACCCACCGGATGCGCATGATTTAGAGCACCCCTTGCACCATGTGGGCTTGCAGCCATGATCGAAAGCACTGGGACAGAAAGACGGTCATTCGCTGAAAGACCGCAGCCTGACAGGGGCGTGAACGGGAATTAATTTGGAGAGTGAAGATGAAGAACCTCTGAAAAGGAGGCATGCCATGCCTGTGAAAACAATACCTGAGGGTTACCACACCGTGACGCCGTTGTTGGCTGTCAAAGGGGCGGAGCGGCTGATCGATTTTCTTAAGGCAGCGTTTGGAGCCACGGAGATATCGAAGCTTTCCGCCGAAAATGGGACCGTTATGCACGCCGAATTGAAGATAGGTGACTCCATGGTCATGCTTGGTGAGGCCATGGAGAACTGCCCGGCAATGCCGGCGTCACTCTATCTTTACGTGACGGATGCCGACGCGACTTACCGGACGGCTTTGGACGCCGGAGCAGAATCGCTGGAAGGTCCCACGGATCAGTTCTGGGGCGACCGAGTGGCCTTCGTTCGGGACTATGCCGGCAACAAGTGGTGGATCGCCACCCACAAGGAGGATGTTGACGCAAACGAGATCGCGAGACGAGTACAGGCAAAGGCCGCATGATGTCGTAGGTCACACCCCTCACAATCGTCATACGGTTGACAAACACCATGCACCTCCCCTCTCCGCTCAATTGGAGGGGGGAGGTCTTTCCCTGGGAGGCTGTCCGACAACCGCTTTTTGTCATTTCGAACGGAGCGGAGCGAAGAGAGAAATCTTGTAATCCCCTGGTGTTACGATGAGCACGAGTTCTCGCTGTCGCTCGAAATGACAGTCCTCGGAAAGCCTCATAGCAAGATCACGGGAATGAGATCGGAAGAGCACACGTCTGAACTCCAGTCACGAGTGGATAT
>CALBZH010000190.1 GCA_937889795.1 uncultured Syntrophobacteraceae bacterium
TTTTTGTAGATAAAGCCATTCTGATGAGGGTTTGGAAGAGAGCCTTTGCTGACCCCGCTCCGATCGACCCATTGGCACCCATCCATTCAGCAGGAGGAAGGAAGATGAAGCTTACCGGAAGACTTCATGGCTGGCTCCCCGTTACAATCGCTCTGGCTCTCGTGATTGCCGTCGCACCCTTTCTCTGGGCTTCCAGCCCTGGTCCCGGTGTCACCGCTGACCAGGCGTTGACCAAGTTGCAGGAAGGCAACGCCCGTTTCTCCGGGGGAGCCGTTTCGCACCCCAACTGCGATCCCGCAAGGCGCTCTCTGACGGCATCCCAGGGGCAAACGCCTTTCGCCACCATCCTGAGCTGTTCGGATTCACGGGTGCCGGTGGAGCTGCTGTTTGATTCGGGCATCGGGGATCTTTTTATCATCCGAGTCGCCGGCAACGTTGCGGATACCGACGAGATCGGTTCGATGGAATATGGCGTCGACCACCTGGGCACGCCATTGCTGGTGGTGCTGGGCCACACCAAATGCGGAGCGGTCACGGCAACCGTACAAGAAGCTAGCGTGCACGGCCATATTCCGAGCCTGATCGGCAAGATCGAGCCCGCCGTGGAGAAAGCCAAGTCCGCCAACCCGTCCGCGGGCAAGGAGGCCCTGGTCGACGAAGCCATCAAGGCCAACATTTGGCAGGCCATCGAAGATACGCTCTCAGAAAGTGAGACAATCCGCAAGGCCGTCATTGCAGGGAAAGCGAAAGTCGTGGGAGCCCTTTACGACATCGAAAAAGGTACGGTCATTTTTTTGGGGAGTCATCCGAATCAGGCCAAGATCCTCGCGGGCCAATAAGGACGGACGGTGCAATCCTGCGCCGACAGACGACGGATAGGGATGAACGTCATGGGAAGTGCGGACCGTCCGGGCGGAGACGATGTTGCCGTTGTCCGGGCTCCATTCGGTCCTGACGAGATCGCTGTATTGAATCGAGCCATTGAGATCGCCGAAGAGCTGGTCAGCGACCACTTCAAGATTTCAACTTCGGAGTGGAAGCGTTATCGATACGATATTCAAACCTTGGCGCACTTGAATGAAGCCGAAATCACGGATTTGGCGTTCGCCCAGATTCGGCGGTACCTGAGATGCCCGGATCAGCGGTTGCGAGGGGGCAATCCCGGGGACTTCTTCAAGATATGTCTGCAGGACCACGTTATTCGACGGGCTTTGACGCGAGACGAGACGATCGCGCTCCTGCCGCTCGGGCTCTACATCATGACACACGAACTGATCCACGTGATCCGTTTCACGCGGTTTCTGCAGAGCTTTGACACTTCCGACAGCGAGCGTGAGGCCGAGGAGCAGCGTGTGCATGCGCAGACCCACAATCTCTTGCGCCAGTGCAAGGTTACCGGCATTGGGGAAGTCCTGAGTGCTTTCAGGGATTGCAGCAACATGGAGACTTTTCTCGGTAGCCAGGAATAGATGGAACCACGAAGGATGACCAGGACCATGAGCGAAAAGATCACCAGGGATGAAGTCCACCATGTGGCCACGCTGGCGCGGCTTGAGCTGTCCGAGGCCGACGAGCTCGCGCTTACCGGTCAGATGAACAGCATTCTCAGTTACATGGACAAGCTCAACCAGCTGGACACACAGGATGTTCCCCCGACCACCCACGCCATTCAGCTGCAAAACGTTTTCCGGCCCGATGCCGTCCAACCGCCCCTGGACCGAGCCGCCGCTCTGGCCAATGCGCCAGAAACCGACCGAGTCAGCTTCATCGTCCCGAAAGTGATTTAGCCAAGAAGGGAGTGCGTTTACCAGTATGGATTTCCACCAGTTGCCCATACACGAGCTCCGCTCGCTTCTTCTTTCCAAACAGGCGGGCGTGGAAGAGGTCACCAAGAGCTACCTGGATCGCATCCGGAGCCTCGACTCCCGCATAGGCGCCTACCTTGCCCTGATGGCGGATCAAGCCCTTGAAGATGCCCGAGCCTTCGATCGAGGCGAGCGGAGCCTGGACTGCTCGGAGGTTGCCGGCGTCCCCATCGCGATCAAGGATGTTCTCTGCACGCAGTCTGTTCGCACCACGTGCGGGTCCCGCATCCTCGAAGGGTTCATTCCGCCCTACGACGCGGCCGTCATCGAGCGCCTGAAGCAAGCGGGAGCCATCCTGATCGGCAAAACCAACATGGACGAATTCGCCATGGGCTCTTCCTGCGAAAATTCCGGGTTTGGCCCTAGCCGCAACCCGTGGGACCTTGAGCGCGTTCCCGGTGGATCCAGCGGAGGCTCTGCCGCCGCCGTGGCCGCTGACCTCTGCGCGGGCTCCCTCGGCACGGACACGGGCGGATCCATTCGCCAGCCCGCCTCCTTCTGCGGCGTGGTGGGCCTTAAGCCCACCTATGGGAGAGTCTCCCGCTATGGGCTCGTCGCCTTCGCATCCTCCCTGGATCAAATCGGGCCTATCACCAAGGACATCCAGGACGCAGCGCTGCTTCTCGGAGTGATCGCCGGTCACGATCGCAGGGACTCGACGTCGGTGAACCGTCCGGTCCCTGACTACGGCAAGGATCTGGCGCGATCTGTCAGGGGACTGAAGCTGGGAATCCCACGAGAATACTTCATCGAAGGAATGGACGCGCAGGTTGCAGACACGGTCAGGAAAGCGATGCAAGTCCTGGAAGGTCTGGGGGCTGAGCTGGTCGACGTTTCCCTCCCCCATACCGAATACGCCGTTGCGGCCTATTACATCATTGCGCCTGCGGAAGCGAGCTCCAATCTCGCCCGGTATGACGGGGTGAAATACGGGCTCCGCGTGCCCGACTCAAAAGACCTCATCAGCATGTACCGCCAAAGCCGTTCGCGCGGGTTCGGTCCTGAAGTAAAACGCAGGATCATGCTCGGCACCTACGTGCTGTCCTCGGGCTATTACGACGCTTACTATCGAAAGGCGTCCCAGGTACGCACCCTCATCCGGCGAGATTTCGAGCAGGCATTCGAGAGGTGTGACGCCTTGCTGGCACCGGTTGCTCCGATTCCCGCATTCCGGCTCGGCGAGAAGACAGACGATCCCCTTCAGATGTATCTGAGCGACGCCTTCACGCTGCCCGCAAGCCTGGCTGGGATCCCGGGTCTTTCGGTGCCCTGCGGCTTCACCGAGGAGGGCCTGCCCATCGGTCTGCAAGTCTTGGGGCCCTATTTCAGCGAAGAGCGGATTCTGCAAGTTGCCTATCAATTTGAGCAGAATACGGCGCATCACCTTAGGAAGGCGTCGCTTTAATCGTTCCTGGGGAAGTACCCTTTGGGAACCACCACAATACCCCTGGGAGTCACCTCAAACCGTTTCCTGTCCTCCTGGGGGTCGATACCGATCTGCGTCCCGGCCGGAATGACGTTGTGCTTATCGATGATCGCCTTCTTGATTCTGCAGTTGCGGCCGATTTCAACGTCATCCATGATGACCGACTCGTCCACCTCGGCCCAGCTCCGCACCATCACCTTGTAGGAAAGGACGGAGCTCCGCACGACCCCGCCGCTGATAATGCAGCCCGGGGAAACGAGCGAGTCCAGCGCCATCCCCACCCTGGGCGGACGGCTGTCCGGCTGGTTGAAGACGAACTTGGCGGGCGGATAGTTGCGTTGAAAGGTTCGAATCGGCCACAGGGATCCGTATAGGTTGAAAAACGGGTCCACCCCCGTAAGGTCCATGTTCGCGTTCCAGTAGGCATCCAATGTCCCGACATCCCGCCAATACTGGGAATCTCTTGTGCCATCGACAAGCTTGAGACGGCGGACGCCGTCGTCATCCATGGTGTAGACATAGTCCCGAATCTTGTTGAGCCTGCGGTACGGATAAGCCATGATTTTGAGCTCGTTGAGACACTTCGGAATGATATCCCCGCCAAAATCCTGGTATTCCGTCTTGTTGAGGATGTCGAGAAGCACTTGTGTCTTGAAAAGATAGATGCCCATGGAGGCCAGGCAGCGCTGGGGATCGTCAGGAACGGGCTTGGGGTCTTTGGGCTTCTCCTCCCAGGCGCGGATTTGGAAAGCATTGTCGACTTCCGCGATTCCAAATTCGGATCCCATCGCTCGATCCACCTCAAGGAGACCGACGCTGATATCGGCGTCGTTCTGCTCATGGTAGACACGAAATTGCGCATAATCCATCTTGAGCACATGGTCACCCGACAGGATCAGCACATGTCGGGGATTCTCGCGCTCGATGAGGTAAAGGTTCTGCCGGACGGAGTCGGCGGTACCGCGGTACCATTCCGTTCCGAGCCTTTGCTGGGGCGCCGCTATCCGCAGATAGTGTCCCAGATCGTTGGAAAAAATGTTCCAGCCCTCTTCCAGGTGATCCACCATGGACTGGGATTTGTACTGGGGAAAGATCAGAATCTTGTAGAGCTGGGAATTGATGCAGTTGCTCAGGGGAAGGTCTATGAGCCGGTAAATCCCCCCAAACGGCACGGCCGGCTTTGAGCGATCCTGAGTGAGAGGCATCAACCGCTGGCCACGCCCCCCCGCCATGATCACGACCAGAACATCTCTCATGCGCGCTCCTCACTGTTCAAACACTGGCGACAACACCGCTCGGGGACGCGGCCGCAGCTCGATCTGGACGGTAGCCCCGTCGGGGAAGCCGAACTTATTTCAGGTACTTGGCAGGATTATCGGGCACCTCGTTGCCACGATAGACGATGCTCCCGTCCTTGTCTACCAGGACGAACAGGGGGATGCCCTGAACCCGGTAGGTTCTGGACACCTGACCGCCGTCATCGTAAAGAATCGGCCAAGCGACCGGGTGGCCTTCCTGATAGCGCCTGAGCTTCTCGATCGTGTCCCCTTCCCCAACGTTGATTCCAAAGACCTGCATCTCCTTCTCGCCCATCTTCTGCTGAACCAGGGCGATCTTCGGCTTGGCCTGGATACAGTAGGGGCACCAAGTTGCCCAAAAATAAAGCAGGACAGGCTTCTCCCCCTTGAATTTGCTGAGGCGAACAGGGGTTCCCTGCAAATCTTTCAACTCGAAATCCGGTGCGGGGGCCTTGTTTTCGGAGCCGAACAGACCGGACCAGAACTGCTTATTAGAATCCGCCGCGAAGGCTCCCGTCGCGGGCAGCCCCAAGATGAGCTGAGCCAGCACAAAAATCAGCAGGCCTTTCACACAAGTTGTCACCGCCTCACCTGATCGAATCATATCCAGAGCTCTCCTGTTTTGATGAAATAGTACTCCGCGGCAAAAATCATCAGCAGGCCGAAAGACTTCTGCACTCGGCGCATCCATATGCCCGATCTTGGCAGCGAAGACAACAACGCCGTGAACGTTCCGACAACGATGACCAGAATGCCCAATCCATACGCAAAGGAAAAGAGCATGCCGATCCCCCAGATCACGCTCTGCCCGGTGGCCACGAACGTAAGCAGCACAGCAAGCACCGGTGTGGTGCAGGTGCTGACCACCAGAGCCGAAGCGCCGCCGAGCAGGATGGACGACACAATATCATGTCCGGGAAGATCACGCACCTTCAGGTGGTTCAGGAAAGCGGGCGGGGCAAGGTGAACCACCTCAAGCATGGCGAGCCCGAAAAACAAACAGACATTTCCAACAAGAAAATACGTCCAGGGATTCGTCGTCAGTCGCCCGAACAACTGTCCCGAGAGGGCTGCAAACGCCCCGAGAGTGGCATAGACAATCGCCAGACCCAGAACATAGAAGATCGACAGCACGAAACCTTTCCAACGGTTTCCCTGGGCCTTCCCCCCGATGAATGCCACCGTAATGGGCAGCATGGGATAGGAGCACGGCGTCAGGCTGGCAAGCACACCGCCGATGAACGAGAGAAGTACCGCAAAGGCCGGATGGCTTATCGCGGCGGCTTCCAGAGTATTCAGGAATTCCAATCAGAGCCCCTTTTGTAATCCTTGGCGTGCAGGTCCCGGACGGCCAACTCCAGACCGGCACTTGGTCAAGCAAGTCTATTGTATCAGGAAGTGGGCGTGGATCTGTTCGACTACCCTGACACTTCTCAAATGGTCACGGCTATATCCTTGGATCCACTCCAGGACCTTTCTCAACACCAAGATCTTCTTGGGCCGGGTAAAGCGCAACCTCCACATTCGATCCGATGGCGCCTCTCGAATCTGCCTGATCAGAGCCAACACCCCCGCATCCAACCTCAATGGATCACCCAGAGCAACGCGATGGTCGACGCAGAACAGCTTCCCCTCTTCCATCCACCACCACCACATCCGCCCTTTGTCCCAAGGCAGTCCGCAAACGGAGCACCCCGTGAGCGCGGGCAGATAACCCATGAGATGCATGAAGCGAAGGAGAAAAATCAGCACCACGTTGAGAGGGTCCTTGTCCACTCCCAAACGGGCAAACGCCTCCTTCATCAGCTCAAACAAGCCACGCTGTGGCTCTCCTTCAGGCGTCAACTTCAAAACCACTTCGCTTAGCAGCCCCGCATAGCCCCACCGAAGAATGTCCGCCCGTAATGCTAAGTGTGGATCAACCAGCTTGCAAGCTTCGAGGAAAACACGGTCTCTTCTTTCACGATAGGAGAGCGTAACCAGACTGCCGAGCTCGAAGGCATGCACGAACCGACGTCGGCTCCGCCTTGCGCCCTTGGCCATTCCCGTGATTTTTCCTCCCATGTTGCCATAGAACGTAACCAGACGGTCGGATTCCCCGAAATCGCGTGTCATCAGCACAAAAGCTTCAGTCTCGAACATGGAGCCACTTTGATCGAGGATGACTCCTCAGGAAGGAGTATGGCGGACGAGCGATGGGAGCGCGACACCCGTGGCTGTGCTTCAACGCTTCTGCCCCTTGTCGGGTGGTTTGACTTGAGGAAAATCGAGTCGCATGGAGCCATCTGCTCGGGGCGCCACGTCAACAGGTCGGTCGTCCCAGACAACGCGAAGTCCTTTGGCCTTGCGCGCTTCCACCTGAGCTCGCTCGGAGACCTCCCATTCCTTTCGCTCGCCCTTTTTCAGCTGATAGACTTGGAAATCTTTGCTTGTATCCACTTTGACCCTGAGCTCGCTCCGCTCTTGAGCCTCAACCTCCAACCGATGCCGCGGGAGCACAATCGAGGTCGCTGGAGCTTCTGAGAGGGGCAGCACCTCGTCCGGAATTCGGCCCTCCACCGGATGTCGCGTCTGGGAGCTTCCCTGGACGAGACGGCTCGTTGAGCCCGGATCACAAGAGCCCTCCTTGGAAGCCCGCATCTGCGACGCATCGGATGTCGGTGGACCAAAGGCCATCGTTGGCTCTTCACGAGTCGCTCCCCCCGCGAGCATGTTTTCCGACGGAAGGTCCGGAGGCAGCTCCTGTTGGGGGTATCCTGTCAGGCTTAAGTCCTGAGTCTGTGTCCGGCCTTTCCATTTGGCATACAGGGCGCCTCCCAGCACCGTCGCCAAGAGCAGAACAAGGAGCACTCCCATGGCGATAATCCGCACATGAGCAGTCCTGCGAACCGTACGACACCATGACCGGTATTGCCGGATACTGTCTCCTTGCCTGTCGTAGTGCCTGATGGCTGCCGCATGGCGCTCGAGCAATGGGTCCGGATCTATCCCCAGTACCTCGCAGTAGGTCCGCACAAACCCCGTGATGAGAATGGGTATCCCGATCCGACCGAAATGACCCTCCTCAATACTCTCCAGCATGCTGACACTGATGTGCGCCCTTTCGGAGACAATCTTCAGGCTCAGCTGTTGCTTTTCCCGCTCAGACTTGAGGCGCTCGCCGATCTCTTTCATCAAGCTCACATGTTTGCAGGGTTAAATTACATGGAAATCTGAATGAAGGCTTTCTTCTCCAGCTCCTGAACCCACTCGGTATACTTGCGCTCCATTTCCTGACCCACCAAATATTTCCGGGCCTTTTCCCGCACCGAAGGATCCGAGGAATCCAGCTTTTCCCTCTGCACGTCCAGCAGCTTCAGAATGTAAAAGCCCGTTGGTGCCTTGACCACTTCGGTCGTTTCCCCCGGACTGAGGCTCCTTGTCGCCGCTTCCATGGGCTTGGCCATCTCGGCCGCATCAACGAAACCAATGTCGCCACCGCTTTCGGCCGCCGGCCCTTTCGAGTACTGACGGGCCAATTTTTCGAAGTCCTCACCCGCCTTGATGCGCGCAAGAATATCGCCAGCGAGCTTTTCGGTCGCGGCCCCCTTGTCTCCCTGGTCCGCTGAAGCAGGCAGAAAAATCACGGCCACGCGTCGTTTCTCTTTGAGGAAGCCTTGCCCCGACTTGAGAAGCGCATCCACCTGCGCGTCTGTCACGATGATCTTGGATTTGACCGTACGATCAAGAAGGCGAGTTCGCTCTATCTGCTTCTTAATGGTTTCTCGGAGCTGGCTGAGGGTTTGGCCCTGCTGCTTCAGGGCCTGCTCAAATTGAGCGTCATTCACGTTGTTGTCCCGTTTGATGTTCTCGATGGCTGCATCCACATCCTTGCTTGCAACAGAGATCTTGAGACGCTTCATTTCCTGCTCTGCCAGCTTATCGTAAACAAGGGACTTCAGGATCTTGCGCTCGATCTCCACCTGTTGGCTTGGGTCCGCTGCATTGAAATCCATGCCGAGCTTCTGCATCTGTTGAACGCGATCCTTGAGCTCGCTGTACAGGATGATCTCTCCGTTCACATTCGCCACGATCTTATCGACTGTCTCGGCACGGCCCAAACCCGCCGCAAGGCAGATTCCGAACATCACAAACAGGACATTAACCCGCTTGGCTACACGCATCGTCATCCTCTCACAGGCTCCTCGCCGCCTCGGCTCCGCACACAGACATTCAGCACAAAGTGCCGTGCGCACAAGACTCAACTCATTAAGTTTACTAGACAAAAAAGCAAGCTCAGTTAGCCGACTCTTCCCTTCCATGGTCACTAACATGTCCGTTCAGCTCTTGCAAGGTTCTTTTCAGACGAAGCAACCGCTGCGCCAGATGGCGTCCCCATATCTCAACCTGGAGCTTCCTCGGCCCTTCCACCTTGCAGGCACATTTCTTAGCTTCGAACAGAGTCAGCACGGCCTCGACATCGGCATGCGGAGCAAAGTGAAGTGCAAACTTGTCCTCATCGCCGTCAAGGCGGACGATCCCCATTTCCTTGAAGAGAACCCGTATTTTGGCCAACAAGATGAGGCTCCGGGCACTCTCCGGAAAGGTCCCGTATCGGTCGCGCCACTCCGAAGTCAGCTCGTCGATGGCGGACTCATCGCTCAGGGTCGCCAACCGCTTGTAAGCGAGCAGCCTCTGATCGGCATCGGGAATGAAGGTTTCCGGAAGGAATGCCGAGACGGGAACGTTGATCTCGGGGTCAATCGCGTCCTGCGTCACGGGCTCGCCCTTCATCCGTCGGATGGTGCGCTCGATGAGCTCCAAATAGAGCTCATACCCGATGGCGGCAATGTGCCCGGACTGAGCCGAGCCGAGAATGGTCCCGCCCCCGCGTATCTGGAGGTCATTGAGGGCGATCTTGAATCCAGCCCCCAGCTCGCTAAAATCCATAAGCGCCCTGAGCCGTTTTTGAGCGTCACGCGTGATGAGGTGCTCATCGGGAATCAGCAGATACGCATAGGCCTGCTCGGTCGATCTCCCAACCCGCCCTCGCAGCTGGTAGATCTGGGCAAGTCCGAATCGGTCCGCCCGGTTGATGACGATCGTGTTCGCCGCCGGGATATCCAAACCGGATTCGATGATCGTCGTACAAACAAGCACATCCACTTTCCGGTGCATGAAATCCAGCATGATCTTCTCGAGATCGCGTTCCTGAAGCTGCCCGTGAGCCACCGCCACGCGGGCCTCCGGCACGAGACGGGTCAGGATCGCTCCCATCTGATAGATGGACTGCACATGGTTGTGCACGAAGAAGACCTGCCCACCCCGTTTCAGCTCCCGGTAGAGTGCCTCGCGAATCGTGAATTCGTCGTACTTGCACACCATGGTTTCGATTGCACGCCTATCCTGAGGCGCCGTTTCGATCGTACTGAGATCGCGAATCCCCGCCAAAGACATCTGCAGGGTCCTCGGGATAGGGGTGGCCGTCAGGGTCAGCACGTCCACGGACGCGCGAAACTGTTTGAGGCGCTCCTTGTCCTTGACGCCGAACCGGTGCTCTTCGTCCACGATGAGCAGCCCGATGTCCTTAAAGGTGACATCCTTTTGCAGGAGACGATGGGTACCCACCACGACGTCCACGGCTCCCTTCTTGATCTTGTCAAGGACCTGCTTCTGCTGCGCGGGGGTTTTGAATCGACTGAGAGAGGCGACCTCAATGGGGAACCCTTCGAATCGCTCCACGAAGGTGTGGTAGTGCTGCTCGGCCAGGACTGTTGTCGGGACAAGCATGGCAACCTGCTTGCCGTCCAGCACGGCCTTGAAGGCTGCTCGGATCGCAACTTCCGTCTTCCC
>CALBZH010000191.1 GCA_937889795.1 uncultured Syntrophobacteraceae bacterium
GGAGCAGCCAAGCCCGCCGGGCTACCTCCATGAGGAGATCGCCAGGGCCTTGTTCGACTATCTTTGGAATAGCAAGCCAAGACGCTTTGGTGAATCGTTTCGGGTCACGGATGCGGTCGATGCTCAACTGGACCCCGACACCCACCGTGCGGTTGGCAACTGCGTGGGCTTGACGTCGCTCTATTCCGTTCTCGGGATTCGAGCTGGATTGAGCCTTCTCCTGCTGGTTTCACCGGATCATCTCTTGAGCCGGCTTCGGGTCGGCGATCGGACCCTGGACATCGATCTTACGGATCCTCAAGGGTTCGACTGCCGTCGTTCGACCTCGTTTCACGAATTTCACCTGTGCATGCTCGCCGCGAGCGTGCTCAACAGTCGAGGACTGGCCAAGGAGAGGGGCGGGTCCAGGCTTGTCGGCAAATCCGATTATGAAAAGGCCCTGTGGGTGAATCCCGATTATGCCAACGCTTACAACAACCGGGGAAACATGCTTTTTGTGGAAGGGGACCTCGAAGGGGCGGTTGCGGATTATACGCAGGCCATCCGGCTTGAGCCGGGCTTTATCGAGGCCTTCTGCAACCGGGGGATGGCGAGACAAAGACTGGGTCGCTTCGAGGCAGCACGGGCGGATTACCAAATGGCTCTGAGTCTGAACGGTGATTACAGCGAGGCGAGGGAGTGGCTGAGGGCATTGGATGGGCCTGGAGGGGGGCAATGTCGTTGACTTAAGACCCCCGCCGTCATTCCGGCGAAAGCCGAAATCCAGGTCTTATGAGGCTTTCTGGATCCCGGCTTTCGTCGGGATGACGCTCATGATGTTTACGGTCGCCGTATTGTATGTCGTCGTATTGAGTATTTGACGTGTGTATTTGGATAGTCAAGCGTAGTTATGTTGGGAAAAGGATCACAAGTAACGTTTCTCCCTTGACATGAATGGGATGTGGGGTATGCTGAAGGCGCTTAACATGCGAGATTTGATCTCATCGTGCTGTCTTCATCATCGACTTCCACTTGGCCTTCGACCACACTCGTCTGATTTTGTTGCTTCGCGCCCGGGACCACGACAGACTGGCGGCAGTTCGGCAACGCGGTTAATGCCCTTCTAAGCAGTCAAACGCACCATAGCTCCATGCACACACATGGGCCTAAATTTCGGCTTGCATAGGCTGAATGGGAAGGTTTGGTTTGCGACCCTGGAGGGGTCCCGTCGCATGTTGCATGCGGATCTTGAATCCTATTTCGAAGAGAAAGGGGGTGATGCACGATCGGTTCCCGGAGACTCTATCGGGTCTTCGAGAGCCAGCCACGGCTTCAGACGAGAAGCTTCCTTCGCGATTTGAATTTGCCCAATCCAATTCATTGCTCAGTGCTCCGGAAAGCGGACGAATTCCTGGCAGCTTGACAATGCTCCCGATGCCCCACTCAGTGGTCTACTCACTTCAGATCAACGCTATGCCCGTTTGTTGTATGCATTTTGCGTCGAACACGGGGGACTCGCGGACTTTCTAGGGACGACGCGGGTCGTTGAAGACACGAAGCTCGGCCGGTTTCACGGAAAGGAGGTGAGAAGCGCCAGTTGGGGAGGATTTTGCCGTTCCTCTGAAAACGAGGCCACTTCATCAACACTTGAGTTGGGTTCTAACCAGTGGAGGTAAGATATGCCGGAAAAGCGTGATATCGAAATAAACAGCAGGGCCGACACCATAGGCCTGATGGATATGGACGTCAGGCCATATCCTGTCACACCGCCGCCTTCTTATGATCAGGTGAAGCCGGTGTATGAGCGCAGGAAAGCGCTGGAGTTCTGCGATTGGGCCGAGGACAACCTGAGGTTCGAAAAACGCTACGCGAAAGATGAGGCTCTCAGTGGGCTAAGGGTCCTGGATATCGGTCTGTGGAGGCTGGGCCACAAGTTTTGTGCCTCGCTGTTCGGGGAAGCCGGGGCCGAGGTCGTGGCGATAGAGCCTCCCGGCGGGGATCCCTTGCGGAAGCTCACGCCCTTCGGTCGTGAGGAGTACATGCTGACCAACAAGGAGACGGGCGAGAAATGCGGCATGGAGTTCGTCAACGAGATGGTCAACAAGTATGCCATCACGTTGGACATCGAGACCGAAGACGGCCGCGAGATCTTCAAGAAGATGGCCAAGAACGTCGACGTCCTGATCGATGGGATGCCCCCCGGATACCTGGACGGTCTGGGCATCGGTTATCGGCAGCTCAAGGAAGCCAACCCCAGGATGATCTACGTCTGGGTCGGCATGTTGGGTCAGTGGGGCCCCTGGAAGGACAAGCAATCCAAGTTCGGCCAGTGGGAGCTCGAGCCGTTTGCGAGCTGCGCCAACTCCTGGATCCACAACACCGGCTTGGCGCAGGACCTCCTCCCCCGCGGCCGGGGCGGTGACCCGACCCGTTCGGGCATCTGGCTGGCGGATTACGTGGCTGGGGGCCAAGGGTTCGTCAATGCGCTGGCGGCGTTGTACTGGAGAGACGAGCTGGGCGGCACGGGCCAGATGATCGAGGTCACGGGCGCCGAGACGCTCATGGACATTCTGGACTTCGACATCACCTGGTACGGTTTCAATGGCAGCATCAAGGCCAGGTCCGGCGGCTGGGACCCCAACCTGAACCAGTACGCCT
>CALBZH010000192.1 GCA_937889795.1 uncultured Syntrophobacteraceae bacterium
CGCAAGCTGGGCCGCTTTCGACAAGCACTGCCGCGCCTTTTTGATTTGATTTAAATTTAGTAAATTCATTCCCATGGAAATCCAGGCCCGCTCGGGATGCTCCTCGTGGAGGCTGTTGTAACGGGAATAGCGGGTCAGCTTGATCTGATCAGCCCCTTTGTGGAAGATCGGATCCCCGTGACCGGGAAAGAGATGGCGCACGGGCAGTCCGAGTAGTCTCTTGATGCTGGCCAGCTTGTCCTTCAACCTTCCCCCCAGAACCTCATCCGGCTTGCTGATCATGGGACCGAGCTTGTATCGATACGGCAGAACCGTATCCCCCGAGAACAGAGACCCCGTCTCCTCGTCAAAAAAGCAGACATCCCCCGCCGTGTGCCCGGGTGTGTGGATGACCTGAAGGGTCGGTGAGCCCTCTATCCGGTCTCCGTCGGCAATCGGTTTGAGCTTGCCGTCCTTTTCGAGGGCGTCGAAGAACGCCGGGAAGGGTGGCCGATGGAGCCGGAGGTATTCTCGAGACACGGGATGAGCGTACACATCCGGGCTCACGATCTGATAGATTTCCTCCACCCCCCCCACGTGATCGAAGTGCGCATGGGTGAGCAGGATGCGCTCGAGACGCGTCATTGGTCCCAAGTCCTGCAGCTCGTCCGCAAGTCCGTACATATTGCCCACGTCAATGATCGTCCGCCCTTCCTCCAGGACGTAAACGCCTGAGCACGCGCCGGCGTCTTTCACCCAATACATGCCTTTCAGGGACGGGTCTTCTTCCACAAACGATTTCATAGCTCACGACGCTTTCGATGAAGGATGGACGAAAAACGACCCAACAGCCGTGATTCTTTTAGACAAGGGCACCTCAAAAGTCAATCGACCATCCGATTGCGCCAAGGTTGACAGCCTTCTGGCATGTGCTTAGATTCTCATGCGAGCTTCCAAGAATATTCCCAATGATAACAGGCATAAAGGAGGAGTGGCCATGGCAATCGTCCGTTGGCATGATCAGCCAAGTCTTTTCCGAATGGGAGAGGAGATGGGGCGGATTCAGCGCGAGATGAACCGCATCATGAATACTTTTTCCGGTCTTCAGCCATCCCTGTTTCGCGCGGGCGTGTTTCCTCCGGTGAATCTGACCGAAGATGAAAACAACCTTTACGTGCGCTCTGAACTGCCCGGCCTGGACCCTGAAGACATCGAGATCTCCGTGGAGGGGGACACGTTGACGCTGCGGGGCGAACGGAAGCTCAAAACAGCGGAAAACGTAAACTACCATCGGCGCGAGCGTGAAGCCGGACGGTTTCGGCGTGTTCTGAGCCTGCCGACACGGGTGAGCACCGAAGCGGTCCAGGCCACCTGCCGCAATGGCGTGCTGACCATTGTGCTGCCCAAGGCGGAAGAAGCGAAGCCCCGACAAGTCAAGATCAAGACGGCATAAGACTCAAAGAAGTCTTCTGGTGGAATTGAGTCATCGCGTCCTTGCGCTGAGGAGGGTATTTCCCATGACCGAAAAAGAACTGCAGCCGAGAGAGAAGGTAGAGGTCACCACGGAGGGAGAAACCACTCGAACCTGTCCGGTTTACATCCCGGCCGTCGACATTTATGAATCCGAAGACGCCCTTGTACTCGTGGCGGATATGCCCGGGGTCGGCCCCGAAGACGTGTCGATCGACATTCGGGATAATCAGCTCACGCTTCGAGGGACCGTCACCATCGAAGACATCAAGGAGCGTGTCCACATCCAGGAATACGGGGTCGGGGACTATTACCGGGAGTTTTCGCTTGGCAGGACGATCGATCAGTCGCGCATCGAAGCCTCCCTGCGCAATGGGGTCCTTACACTGACACTGCCCAAGGCGGATGTAATGAAGCCGCGAAGAATCAGTGTCAAAGTCGGGTGACCCGAGCACACCACCGACCGAAACCGCCGGCCGGCTTCCTCGCCGGCGGTTGTCGTTTGATGTCGCCGGAGGTCGTCGGAGACTGCGATGAGTGATGTCACCCAGTGGGTCAATAGACTCGGGCTCGCCCCTCATCCCGAAGGCGGGTGGTACCGCCGCACGTACGAGTCGCCAGAGCATCTGCCTCTGACAGCCCTCCCCGACCGGTTTCGCGGGGCCCGCCCCATCGCCACGGCCATCTACTACCTCCTCGAAAGCGGAGGCTTTTCCGCGCTCCACCGCATCAAGTCCGATGAAATCTGGAATTTCTATGTGGGGAGCCCCCTGCGATTGACGGTGCTGAGCTCCGACGGGCGAATCGAAGAAAGGATGTTAGGGGACAAATCCGCGGCGGGGGTCTTGTTTCAGACCGTTGTTCCAGCGGAGCACTGGTTTGGAGCCGAGGTCGTTGAGACGGATTCGTTCAGTCTCGTAGGGTGTGTGGTCGCGCCAGGGTTCGATTTCGAAGACTTCGAGCTTGCTGATCGGGAGAAGCTCGCCGCTGTCTATCCGCAGCACCGCGCCGTCATCGAACGACTCACGCGGGTGTAAGGTCATTGGGAACGACAGTGCCCCCCGATTGCTGATACGCTGGAAGCGCATGCCGCAGCGACGTCATTGCTCCGGCACCTCGGTCCTTCGGAGCACTCTCCGTGCAGCCTCCTGGAGCAGAAA
>CALBZH010000193.1 GCA_937889795.1 uncultured Syntrophobacteraceae bacterium
GGGGAGCCCGAGTCCGCACCGCTGGGCGACGCCGCCCGCCTCTGCCTCAAGCAGCTTTCCTTCCTGCCTGAGCTCCTCCAATCGATTCGTGAGCTCCAGTTGGATTGCCTTCACCGCCTGCTCCAGATTGTCCCGACTGGTTACGTAATGGGTGCCGGGGTAGATGGCGATCTCGTCCAGGCTCCGCAGGGTTTTCCCCGTAAGGGGATCGATCTCCTTGATCGTGTCGATCTCATCCCCGAAGAATTCGATCCTCACAGCGCGATCCTCCTCGTGGGCGGGGAAGATCTCCAGGACGTCACCACGAGCTCGAAAGGTCCCTCGGTGGAAGTCCACATCATTGCGCTGATACTGGATCTCGACGAGTTTTCTCAGCGCATCCTCACGCACCATTTCAGTGCCCGTCCTGAGAAAGAGCAGCATTCGCTGGTAGGACTCTGGAGAACCGAGGCCATAGATGCACGAGACGCTCGCCACGATAAGGACGTCGGCTCGTGTCAGGAGAGAGCGTGTTGCCGAATGACGCATCTTGTCGATGGTTTCATTGATGGACGCGTCTTTGGCGATATACGTATCGGTCTGGGGGACATAGGCCTCGGGCTGGTAGTAGTCGTAATAGGAGACGAAATACTCGACCGCATTCTCCGGGAAGAACGCCTTGAACTCACCGTAGAGCTGGGCGGCCAACGTCTTGTTGGGCGCCATCACCAGGGTCGGCTTTTGCACCCGTTCGACCACATGGGCCATGGTGAAGGTCTTCCCCGAGCCAGTGACCCCCAGGAGGGTTTGCTCAGGCTGGTTCTTGAGGATTCCCTCGGCGAGCTTTTCGATGGCCTGAGGCTGATCCCCCGTAGGAGGCCAATCGCTTCTGAGCTGGAACCGTTTCATGCGGGCAACGCTTGAATGAAGATCCTAGAGGCTCTGGGCTCTTGCAGGGCTGCGGAGTGGCCTGCGCGTTGAACGCTACTGAGCCTCACGAATCACCAGACCTTCCATGTGCTCCTTCCGGTTGAATTCCGCTGCGAACCGCAGAGCCTCCTCACGGCTCCTGAAAGAGCCGACCAGAACGCGATTCCACCGTCCAGCCGTATTCAGATCGATGGTCTCCATGCGCGGTGTATACCCTTTGGTCCTCAGCTGCTCAACCATGCGCTGTGCGTTCTCCTGGTCCTTGAGAGAAACGACCAGAAGCGTGAAGTGCTCCCCCCCGCCTTTGCTTTCGAGCGCCGAGGCTTCCTTCGTGGCGATCTGGGCGGGTTTCTCGCCGTCCTGCGGTGGGGGCAGAGGCAGGACTTTGGGCTTCTGGGGCGCAGTTTCTTTCGTCGGGGTCTTCTGGCTGACTTGTGAAGCCGAAACGCCTTTGGATGAACCAGCGGTGTTCTTCTGAGTTAGATTTTCATAATATTCCAGGGACTTGGCAACCGTATGGGGATCCCACGTGTCTGCGGCACGCTCAACCGGCTGCGCCATCTCTCGGCCAAGCCCGAGAAAACGCAATAGCTGCGCCTGGAGCGATTTGCTGTTCACATCGACCAGCGGAATTCCGCGACCAACCAGCACCCCGAACACAAACATCCAGCCCAGCGTCACAACCAAGCAAAAACCGTAGAAGACCATGCGGGAGACGGTGATTTCAAACTGGTATCGTTTGGGCCCCTTGTCGGGCTCCCTGCGTTCGGACTGGCTGCCGATTTTGTTCGTCGAGCCCATGTCTCGCCGAGCTCCCTCTCTTGCCCTTACATCTTTTCGGGCGCGTGAACTCCAAGGATGGCCAGGGCATTGCCAATGACGTTCCTGACGGCCGTCGCAAGATACAGTCTTGCTTGCGAAATGTCCACGTCTTCACCCAGGATGCGGTTCTGATTGTAATAGCTGTGAAAAGTAGAAACAAGCTCGTGCAAGTAATAAGGGATCAGATGGGGCTCGTAATTCCTGGCGCAGTTGGTGAGAAGCTGCGGGTACTCACCGAGGAGGCGCATGAGCGCAGCTTCCTGGGCGCTCCGCAGCGGGCTCAGATCCGGCGGCTCGCCGCCCTGGAGCCAACCGCACACAATGCCTCGCTCCTGCGCTACTTCAAACACGCTGCTCAACCGGGCGTGGGCATACTGGACGTAGTAGACCGGGTTCTCGTTGCTTTGCATCTTGGCCACGTCCAAGTCAAAATCGAGGGGGCTGTCTGAGCGCCGGGTGAGGAAAATATAGCGGGCGGCGTCTTTTCCGACTTCATCGATCACTTCGCGGAGCGTAACGAATTCGCCGGCACGAGTCGACATGGCAACGGGCTTTCCGCCTCGAAGCAGGTTCACGAGCTGGATCAGAATCACATGCAGATCCGTTCGCTTGCGACCCAGGGCTTCGACGCCTGCCATCATGCGCGGCACATAACCGTGATGATCGGCACCCCAGATATCGATGACCGTGTCGAACCCTCGATCATACTTGTTCTTGTGGTAAGCCAAATCCGCCGCAAAATAGGTCGAAACGCCATTGGCGCGGATGACCACTCGATCCTTTTCATCTCCGAATGTTGTGCTGCGAAACCAGGTGGCTCCCTCGGAATCGTAGACGTGGCCAGCGGTCCGAAGTGCTGTGATGGTTGTCGTCACGGCATCCTGCTCGTGGAGGGACCGCTCGCTGAACCACTCGTCGAATGAAACCCCGAACACGGCAAGGTCTTCGCGGATCCCGCCCAGGATGCTGTCGGCAGCGAACTTGGTGAACATGGGCAGCACTTCCTGAAGCGGCTTTCGGAGATACTGGTCTCCCGCTTCCTCGCGAAAGGTGACCGCCAGCTCCTTCATGTACTCACCACGGTAGTGGTTGTCGGGAAAGTCGATCTTCTCTCCGAGGAGCTCCTGATACCGGTAATAGAGGCTCGCCCCCAGGGTGTCCATCTGGTTTCCGGCATCATTAATGTAATACTCCCGTTGGACGTCGAAGCCGCACGCCTCCAGGATGTTCGCCATGACGTCCCCCGTCGCGGCGCCTCGACCGTGGCCGATGTGCAGGGGGCCAGTCGGGTTCGCACTCACAAACTCCACCTGCACCCGCTTGCCGTTCCCGATGGTGCCTCTCCCGAAGCCGTCGGGATGCTGGTTGATTTCCATCAAGATGCGATGCCACGCATCTGGCTTGACAAATAAGTTGATGAACCCAGGTCCCGCGATGTCGACCTTGGCCAGAATGGAATCCGCGACAGGAAGTCGCTTGACCACTTCCGACGCGATGTCCCGAGGCTTGCGCTTCAGGTGTCGGGAGAGGCTCATGGCCACATTCGTGGCATAATCTCCATGCTCGGGGGTCTTGGGGATGACGAGCTCGACGGAGCTCGGGGGCAACGCCGGGAGACCCTCCGTTTCGAGAAGCGGCGACACGGCGGCAGTCAGCATATCAATCATGTTGTCTCTAACGAGCTTCATGGGTTTCTATCGAGCTCCTTTTGCGTAGGGATCAGTGCAGCCGTGCTTATATATCACGAAGTGCCCCGCCCGCAAGCCACTCCCGTCCATTTTCCAGCCGGCCTTCACGAAATCCTCAAGGCGGGGGATCAACGGGCGGACGGCAGTGGGCGCTCCGTGTGGGGACAAAAAAAGCTGCTCTGGAGAGCAGCTCAAGTTGCCAGAAAACGTGGAAGCGAAACGTGTTACAAGTGCTTTGCGATGGCCTGGTACGGATCGACAAACGCCGGGACGGCTGTCACGGGGAAAAGGGGGACAGGGATGGAAGTGGCGGCGTACACATTATAACTGGTCGGTCTCTTGTTGAGCTCTCTAAGGAACTGATGGTGCAGCGAATGCCCAGCCTTATGGACTTCGAAATAGCCGGCGATGGGCATTCCGGCAAGGGTCAGGTCGCCCAGAAAGTCCAGGATCTTGTGGCGCACACACTCGTCGGCAAATCGAAACCCGTCCTGGTTGAGAACGTTGTAGTCGTCGAATACCAAAGCGTTTTCCAGTGAGCCACCCCGAGCAAGCCCCATGCTCTGCAACCGCTGAACGTCCTTCAAAAAGCCGAACGTTCTCGCTTTGGCGATCTCCCGGTGAAACGTCGAATCCGTCAAAGAAAAGGTGTATTCTTGCCTGCCGACCAGGGGATGGGGGAAATCGATGGAGTAGCGTACCCGGAACTGGTCCGAGGGATAGGCCTTGATGTAGGCGTCGCCTTCTCGAACCAGGATCGGACGCTGCACCTTGATGACCTTGCGAAGTGCACTTTGGGAGCGCTGCCCCGCGTCCCGCAGCACCTCCAGGAATGGAGCCGCACTGCCGTCCAGAATCGGTACCTCTGGGCCGTCGAGCTCGATCAGGACGTTGTCGATGCGTAGCCCGGCCAAAGCGGCCATCAGGTGCTCCACCGTGGAGATCAGGATCCCGTCCGCGCCCAGACTCGTTGCCAACCGCGTGTCCACCACCTGATGAAAACTGGCGGCAATGGTGGGACGGCCGCTCAAGTCCGTCCGGCGGAACCGAATTCCGTGGTCACAGGGTGCCGGCCGTAGGACCATGCGAACATTAGCACCTGAGTGGAGGGCTACCCCTTCACACCGAACTTCACGGCAGAGCGTATTCTGATGGGAAAAAATATTATTCAAGCGACATTCCTCCTCGGCCGACTATACTAAGCATCTCTTGTGCCATCATTCTCATGGCTCGCCTTGCAGGTGTGGTCTTATTAGGGGGAAGCCTTTCCATATGCGGCAGCAGCCGACAATCTGGAAGCTCTCGCTTTCCAGAATATTCCGAATGGGATAGCAACCGTAGGGGCTGTTCGTGGCAGAAAGCACACATTGAAGCCATGCGGTGTGTTTTTTCTGCAACAGACACGAGCGGGGACCAAAGGGCTCTTCAATTGCCAATCGAAGGCGAATGAGGTAGTTGAAGAAAGCCTAATTGGAATGAGCTGGTTGTGGAGAGGAGTGGTTTGATGAAGATTGAGGCATTTCCTGATGACGTCAAGGCCTACATGGCGCCCGAGCCGAGCGGGAGCTATGTTTATGAGTGCTTCGGGTGCCAGTCGCATTTCGGCGTGGAATCCCTCTTATACACCTGTCCGCAGTGTGGAAGTGTGCTTCGGATTCGGGACGAAGAGTGGGATCGTCTTAAAGCGGTCCCCGGCACCCTGTGGCGGAAGATCTTCGACTATCGGAGCATGGTCTCGGCGCCTTCCCTAAAGGGAGTCTACCGGTACTATGAGCTGCTTGGGGCGGTCATTCCTACGCAAGATGTGGTGTACCTCGGTGAAGGACATACGCCAACTATTCGGGCCAACGCACGTCTGAACGATTGGGTTGGCATGGACGTCTATTTCAAGAACGACGGCCAGAACCCGAGCGCCTCCTTCAAAGACCGGGGAATGGCCAGCGCGTTCAGCTACCTCCGCTACATCATCCGCTCTCAAAAGTTGGAAGACGTGCTCGCCATCTGCGCGTCAACCGGCGATACATCGGCTTCGGCGGCCTTGTACGCTTCCTACTTCGTTCGAGGCGTGAAGTCCGCCGTGCTGCTGCCCCACGGCAAAGTGACACCCCAGCAATTGGGTCAGCCCTTGGGGAGCGGCGCCCACGTGATCGAGATTCCTGGCGTGTTCGACGACTGCATGAAGGTGGTGGAGCACCTCTCCGAGCGCTACGCGGTGGCCCTCATGAATTCCAAGAACGCTTGGCGGATTCTCGGACAGGAATCGTACAGCTACGAGATCGCCCAGACCTTCGACTACGATGTCGGCGGTCTCGTCGTGGTGGTCCCAATCGGGAACGCGGGGAACATCACCGCTGTCCTTCAGGGATTCCTGAAGCTCTACGACCTCGAGATCATCACCCAACTGCCCACGGTTATTGGCGTCCAGTCGGAGCATGCCAATCCCGTTTATCTCTATTATCTGGAGCCTGATCGATCCAAACGGCAGTTCCGTCCCGTGACCGTTAGGCCGAGTGTTGCCCAGGCCGCTATGATCGGCAATCCCGTGTCCATGCCGCGCGTGATGGCGCTGGTCGAGCAGTACCGCAGCATTGCGGGCGACAGGGGCTTCCAGGCCGTTGAAGTCTCCGAGCAAGAAATCATGGACGCCATGCTCACGGCCAACCGCAACGGACATATCGCTTGCACCCAGGGGGGGGAGTGTTTGGCCGGCATTCGAAAGGCAGTGAAAACAGGGCGAATCGACCCCGATCGTTCAGCGGTGCTCGACGCGACGGCCCATGCGCTTAAGTTCGCCGTGTTTCAGGAGAAGTATTTCGCAGACGCTTTTGAGCCGGAGTTCGAAGTGGTGCCCCGAGCGGATTTGCGGAACATGCCGACGTTGATCTCTCCGCCCGAGGGTGTGCCGGTGCCTCGCCAAGGTACGACGCTCGGTCCCGGGGAAATGGATCGGTTCATCGAATACACGGGACTGGCCATTGCGCGCCAGCTCGGACTACGCGCACGCTGAGCCGCCTGAGCGCGAGAATGGAAGGAATCGGCAATGACGGGTCTCTTGCCCTACAAAGGCATTTACCCTCAGTTGGGGGAAAACGTATTCATCGCTCCCGGGGCGTGGCTCATCGGGGACGTGGTGGTCGGTGACGGGTCGAGTGTCTGGTTCAACACGCTGATCAGAGGGGACGTTCACTCCATCCGAATCGGCTCGCATACGAATATTCAGGATAATTCATCA
>CALBZH010000194.1 GCA_937889795.1 uncultured Syntrophobacteraceae bacterium
CATCGTACAGTTGCTCCCCGAAGACTATGCGCGAAGAAATCACTTCATCTTGCTCTATCAATTCGGAGAGGCCGTAACGGCTGCAACCGTGGATCCGGGCAGCCGCCAGGTGCTGGATGAGGCCGCGAAGATCATCGGCAGACCCATCAGCCCGGTCTTTTCCTTTCCCGATGACATCGAAGCGGCCATTGAAATCGAATACAAGTCCGAAGACCAGCTTCGCGCGCTCTCCAGCAAGATCGTCACGGACTCGGTCGTGATCGAGGACATCAGCGAACTGACCCGCGATGAGCTCCAAAAGATCGCCGGGACCCAGGCCGTCGTCGAATTCGTGCAAGGCCTTCTGCTGCTTGGGGTTCGCGAAGGGGCAAGCGACATTCACATTGAGCCCGGCCAGGACAAGGTTCGGATCCGATTTCGCACCGACGGGATCCTGCAGGACAAAAGCTCCCTCGAGAATTCCCTGCTGCCGCCCGTGGTCTCTCGTCTCAAGATCCTTGCGGATCTGAACATCACCGAAAAGCGCAAGCCTCAGGATGGGCGGATCAGTCTCCAGCTTCCCAATCGTGCCATCGACTTCCGGTTCTCCAGCATCCCGACCCTCTATGGCGAGAAAGTCGTCCTGCGTGTGCTGAGCCAGACCGAGCTTGGAGACGTGCCCGGCCTGACCGAGCTCAGCCTTTCCAAGGGCAATCTGGACGCGATCCGACGTGCTGCCGAGCTGCCTTACGGAATCTTCTTTGTCACCGGCCCGACGGGATCGGGCAAGACGACAACGCTCTTTTCCATGCTCAAGCACCTCAACCGCCCCGATGTCAACATCACGACCATTGAAGACCCCGTCGAGTACCGGCTTCCGGGGGTCAACCAGGTCCAGACCAACCCGGCGGCCGACGTCGGATTTCCAAACGCCCTCAAAGCCTTTCTGCGTCAGGACCCCGACGTGATCCTGGTCGGCGAAGTGCGTGACCTCGAAACAGCCGAGATCGCCTGCCGTGCCGCCCTGACCGGCCACCTCGTGCTCGCCACAATGCACACGAACAACGCCGTCCAGGCCGTCACCCGTCTGACGGACATGGGAGTGCCCTCCTTCATCGTGGCACCCTCCATTGTGGGTGTCATGGCACAGCGGCTGGTGCGTAAGATCTGTGACCACTGCCGCGAAAAATACGCGGCCC
Organism: uncultured Syntrophobacteraceae bacterium; assembly: GCA_937889795.1. GTDB lineage: Bacteria > Desulfobacterota > Syntrophobacteria > Syntrophobacterales > Syntrophobacteraceae > CALBZH01. The sequence goes on from CALBZH010000194.1 coordinate 1,179, forward strand.
CTGCCGATGTCCTGAAACGAATCTTCGCCTGGGATGGATCGAAGGTATCGTTTTATCGAGGAGCCGGCTGCCCCCAGTGCAACCACACCGGTTACTCCGGGCGTATGGCCATTCATGAAATCATTCTCGTGAACGACGAAATGCGCATGCTGCTTGCCAAGGACGCCTCCGTCGTCGACATCTACCGATGCGCCAAGAAAACGTCTTTCCAGACCATGCGCTACGACGGCATCAAGAAAGTGCTTCGGGGTCTGACCACCATTGAGGAGATCGACCGCGTCACCGTGGCCGAAGACGAGACCACCGATCTTTCCCTCGTTTGATTCCACTCCCTTCACATTTCAAGACCAGTTGCCGCATAATGCGGTATAAGCGATCGAGCAAATCAGCGGCGAGAACCTTCTGACAACCGCAACCGCATGGGCTCGGACAGGGCGAGGAGGCTCGTTTCCCATGGGTCTGAAGGCAAGGATTTTGGTCGGCTATGGCATCGCCTTCACGTTCATGGGTCTGGTGATTGGCTGGGCCGTCGTGAATCTGGTTTCCCTCGGCGAAGCCACGGACGCCGTCCTGCGCGAGAACTACTGGAGCATCCTGGCGGCCGAGAACATGGTCGGCGAAGTGGAACGGCAGGACAGCGGAACCCTGCTTGCGCTTCTGGGAGACTCGCCAAGAGGCATGGCCCAGTTTCACTCCAGCGAGGGGGTCTTTCTGCAATGGCTGGCACGCGCCAAAGACAACGTCACGATCCCCGGAGAAGGCGACCTGGTTCAGACGATCGAGACCGCCTACGAGCATTACCGCATGCAAGGGGCCGCATCGGCTCAAGGGGGGCTGGCCGGCGATCCTTCCGCCGAGCCCGCCTTGACCCTCTACCGGGAGTCGATCTATCCCGCCTTCGCCCAGGTGAAGGAGGGCTGCGTCCGTCTTCGCGATCTCAACGAGCAAACCATGTACGCTGCCAGCGGGCGGGCGAACCAAGTCGCGAGACGCGCGATCTGGTCGACGGTCACCGTCTCAGGAGCGGCGCTGGTGCTCGCGCTCCTCTTCAGCCTGCTGCTGGCCGAGCGCATTGCCAGGCCCCTGCAGCGCTTCGTCGAGGCTTGCCGACAGATCTCCCGCGGCGATTTTGCCGTTGCAGTCCCCGTCAAGACTCGGGATGAACTGGGACGATTAGCGGGTGAGCTCAATCAAATGGCGAGCCAGCTTGCCCGCTACCACGCCATGAACATCGAGGTGATCCTTTCTGAAAAGACCAAGAGCGAGGCGATCCTGTCCAGCATCGAGGATGGCCTGGTCATCCTCGACACGGACCTCAACGTGACCGGCATCAATCCCGCCGCTCGCCGGATGCTGAGCCTCGAGTCTGCCGTC
>CALBZH010000195.1 GCA_937889795.1 uncultured Syntrophobacteraceae bacterium
GACAGCCGCCATGGGACGAAAAATGAGCGGATGGTGCGTCACGAGAGCCTGGCATTCCAGTCGAATAGCCTCATCCAAGGTTCGAGAGCTCACATCGAGAGCGACCAGCACCCGCTCCACCTTTGATGCGGGATCCCCCACCTGAAGACCGCAGTGGTCCCACTTCTCGGCCAGTCGAAATGGAGCATAGTCATCGATCCAGCGAAGCACGTCGCTCACGCAAATCATCATCGCGCCTCATTCAGGAAACACAAAAAAAGGGGTGTCCCCCTGGAACACCCCTCGTCTGCTTCTACCGAGATATCGTTTTCAATCCGAATTGCGTCGGCTGTTGATCCTCCTTAACGCCGTCGCCGTTCACCCGGACGCCTCCCTGATGTCGCGTCCTGGGAGTCGGTATGCTTGTCTGCCCTTGCATCTGTCCTTGGTTCCTTGGTGGGCCCACCTGGCCTCGAACCAGGGACCTACCGGTTATGAGCCGGTGGCTCTACCAGCTGAGCTATGGGCCCAACATGCTTCGGTCAACGGATGCTCTATATAAAGAGAGCGCGGAAACGTTGTCAAGCGCTTTCCCTTGTTCCTATCAGAGCCCTCGGATCATCGTGCGAGCCCAAACCATTTGGACTTTTTGGCGGGCTGTTGACGCGTGGCGAGGAGGCCGCTCAAGGCCTTCTCGATCTCCGCATCCTCGGGAAGGAGGCTTGCCGCCCGCTCAAGCAGACCGATCGCCGCATCGACCTGCTGCACCTCCAGGTAATACTTCGCCAGTGCCAAGTTCATTCCGGCATGATCTGGCTGAATGGAGAGTCCCCTTTTCATGCATTCCGCGGCCTCGGTGGCTCTGCGCTGTGCCTTAAAGAAAGTGGCGTAGAGCTGCCAGCATTCAACATCTCTTGGGTTCTGGCGAAGGGCTGCCTTGAGCCAGCGCTCTCCCTCCTCGGCCAAGCGCGATTCCAGAAGGAGCTCGATAGCGTATCGCATGAAGTCCGCGTCTTTCTTCTGAACCTCCCTGAGCTCACTCAACATCTGGATCGCCGCTTCGCGATCTCCCTGACGTAGCTCGCAGTACGCCAGGTGAAGACGTCCCCGGGCATTACGGGGCTCGAGGAGCAAACCTTGCGCGAATGCTTCGCGAGCCATGCCCACGACCTCGTCGGGCTCCTTCTCGGCAAAATAGCTATAATCCACGCGGTCCGTCCGTCTGGGTCTCCCGTGATCGCGGAGCCAACGCTCGCTGTCGAGCAGAATCTGTCCGATCTTGAAGAAGATCTCATGCTGCTTGACCGTCTCGCTGACCTCGAGCAGGTGGGTCAGGACAGCACTTGTCTTTCCTTGAGCCAGGAAGAAATCAGCGGTGCTGATCTGGACGGGAACGTTGCCATGCGGCAACTGAAAGAGCCGGTCAAAGAGAGCCATTGCCATGCCCAGACGGCCTTCCTCGATCGACTTGGCCGTCAGGTCGGCGAGCACCCCGGCTATTTCGGACATCGGCTCGCTGTAAGGCAGAAAGCCCTCCCCCATTTCCTCGAGAATCTGGATCATCTCATCCAGTCTCTCTTTCTGGTGGAGAAGAATCAACAGCGACCGAATGCTGGGAACAAAAAACGGATTGACGGACAAGGCCGTGCGATGACTCTTGATGGCTCTATCCACAAATCCGCGTCGCTCATTGAGAAAACCATATTCGAAATAGGCTTTTGGCAGCTCGAGGTGCGTCTCCAGCTTATCCGGGAAGTTGCGTGCAATGGTGATGGCCGTCTGGAGCTGGTCCTCGGCCTCCAGCCACTTTTTCCCCAGGGTGTAGGTTCGGGCAAGGCCGAGACTCCCCTCGAAATACCGGGCATCCTGACTCGTGTAGACCGACCGGTACGCGATGAAGTACGAATTGAAGGCGCCCGCGGCCTGCTCGAAATCGCCCGCGGCCAACAGTCCCCATGCTTCTTTGAGCATCCCTTTCAGAGCATCTTGAGCCGATCCCGTCACCAAGAGCTTCCGGATCAATCGCTCGAGTGTCTCACGGCTGACGGGCTCGACCAGGACGCCTGCCGCCCCTTTGCTCAAGATGCCAAGGGAGTACCGAATCCCTTGGTCCGGAGCCAGCGCTACCACGGGAATACCCGAGCTCCCGTCAATCCCTCGAAGCTCCAGCAGGAGGGCGTCAAGCCCGACACCCTCATCAAAATGGGTGACGATGATCAGATCGAGATGACTGGCCAGGATGACTTCTCTTGCGCCTGCAACATCTCCAGCAACCTGGATTTCACGAAACCCACAGAAGCGGAGCACCGACAGGTAGTGTTTCAGCTTGAGTCGCTGGTCATCAAACAGCAATACTTTCAACTCACCGAGATCCATCATCTCTTTGCCTCATGCTGATACACATCACCGAAGAGGAAGAATAGACCGCTTGCGTCGGGTTTCAGTGCAGGGCTCACCGGATGATTTCAGTGAGCATCTAGCCAGCTACAGGACTTCGAGAGGAGGCCCCCGCGCCCGGTTCGAAGCCCGAGCGCGGGAGGGACGAAAACTGGCAGGCGGGATACGATCTCAAGCCTTCGATCACAGCAATCGAGCGCTCGAGTCCTCAAACCGTTGCTTCATGGCTATGTTTCGATGAAGCTCTTCAATTCCTTGCGGCGGCTGGGATGGCGCAGCTTTCGCAACGCCTTGGCCTCGATCTGTCGAATGCGCTCACGGGTGACCGCAAAATCCTGACCAACCTCCTCCAACGTGTGATCCGCCTTTTCTCCGATTCCAAAACGCATGCGGAGCACTTTTTCTTCCCGCGGTGTCAACGTGGCAAGGGCCTTTCGGGTCTGCTCACTCAAGTTCAGGTTGATCACCGCATCAACCGGGGAGGCCACACGCTTGTCCTCGATGAAGTCGCCCAAGTGGCTGTCTTCCTCCTCACCAATCGGCGTTTCTAGACTGATGGGCTCCTTGGCGATCTTGAGGACCTTGCGCACTTTCTCCACCGGGAATTCCATCTTTTCGGCGATTTCTTCCGGTGTGGGCTCCCGCCCCAATTCCTGGACCAAATAACGGGAGGTCCGAATCAGCTTGTTGATCGTTTCGATCATGTGCACCGGGATCCTGATGGTTCGGGCCTGATCCGCGATCGCCCGCGTGATGGCCTGACGGATCCACCAGGTGGCATAGGTGCTGAACTTGTACCCGCGCTGGTATTCGAATTTGTCGACGGCTTTCATGAGGCCGATGTTCCCCTCCTGGATCAGATCGAGGAATTGAAGGCCCCTGTTCGTATACTTCTTCGCGATGCTAACCACCAACCTCAGATTGGCTTCAATGAGCTCGCTTTTAGCCAACTTGGCCCGCATCATCCCGTCTTCCACTCGCCTCAGGATCTGGCGCAACGAGCGGGAATCCATCTTGGCATCGATCTCCAGCCGGTTGATTCGCTCCTTGGCTTCCACGGCACGCACCGCGGTTTGCATGAACTGATCTTCCGTCATTCCCAGCTGGATGGCGCAATGCGCCAGCTGCTCACCGTCTTGTAAAGCAATATCGTAGAGCGGTTTCAATTCCTGAAACGGTTTTCCCGTGAGAAGCAGGCATTCCTGAAGGGATTTCTCATACTTTTCAATATCGATGAGGCAAAAGTGTAGCTTGTTGATGATGTTGTCGATATGCCGACGCCCCAACTGCATGCCTTTCAGCAAGCTGACGATCCGCTCCTTATTCTGCTGCACCTGAGCCTTCATGACCGTTTCGTCGTCGGAGCTGATGCTGTCGCCGAGCAGCGCCGTCTGCATGATCTTGTTCGACTCATCCAGTTGCTGCACTTCTTCGAGCATCCGGACGACCCGACTCCTCTGGCTCTCCTCTTCGTCGGGGCTGATATCCTCCTCCACTTCCTTCAGGACATCCTGGAGCCGCATGGTCGAGCTTTCCAGCCTCTCTCTCAAGCGGATGATCTCCCGGATCCCGATGGACGATTCCATCAGTGCGTTAAAGACCTCGCGCTCCCCGGCCTCGATTCTCTTGGCGATTTCGACCTCGCCCTCGCGTGTCAGCAACGAGACCTGACCCATCTCGCGAAGATACATTTTCACGGGATCCGTCACACGACTGGCCGAGTCAGCCTCCAGATGGAGCTCGTCCTCTTCCTCCTCTATCATGGCCTCCGAGTCGACTACCGCTGTCTCCCGCACGACCTGAACCTGCTGCTCCGAGTCGACGATCTCGATGTCCATCTCATCGAAGATCATCATCATGTCATCGAGCTTCTCCGGTGACACAATGTCCTCCGGCAGAGCTTCGTTGACCTCATCATAGGTGAGATACCCCTTCTCCTTTCCCACCGAAATCAGTCGTTTAATGTCCTCCATTTCTGGTTTGACAAGAGCCGGATCACGCCGTTGTTTGATTTCTTTATCCGTCATTGTCTCCTCTTCCCTCTACACACCTTCGGATAGCCCCTTAGCCCTTTTTTCGTACACAAAAGCGGTTCATCATTTCTGCTAGAATCTCGTTCCTCCGCTCGGCATTGCCATCTGACTCGGCCTGCATCAGAGCCGCATTCAATTCATCGCGCTGCAATGACTTGGTGCCGCTCCCACACAGAGCCTCGAGCCAGTCCCGCATGTGGACCTCCGGCTCCTCCAATTCCAGAGGCTCAAGCAGGAATCGCGTAAACAGTTCCCTTTGGCTCTCCTCAGTCAACCGATTAAAGACAACCGAGGCATCAAATGGCTTGTTCGGGCCGAATTCCACTGCCATGAGCGCCTCAGCGACCGCTTTGACGTTCCTATTCTGAAAAAAAACGGTTGCCCCCGCCGTCTTTGCCTCCGCAATCAATTCCGGATACTTGACCAACAAGCGCAGGATGTTCTCTTCCTGAGACCGAAGCTGATCCACGCACACCGGGGAGCGAACGGCCCGCATGGGTCGGGATTG
>CALBZH010000196.1 GCA_937889795.1 uncultured Syntrophobacteraceae bacterium
GGTGATCGGCTTGCTCTTCTCGTCGAATGGGATTGGAGGCGTTTCACGCAAGAGCTTGGCGCCTTGATCCCAGGTCGAGCCAGTCGAAGGGGCAAGCAAAATCATCAGGATGAAAATCCAGGCTCCGTTAAGCCACCATCGGCCCGGATGGTATCTCGTCATGGCAGCCCCACTTCCAAATTCGAACGACTTTGTCAGGGTCTGTGCTGAATCTGTTTCAGAGTCTCACGAAGCCTCTCCACCTGGTATGGCTTCTGGATAAATCCCGCCAAGCCTCTCCCTGCAAAACGCGCCGCAATCTCCTGCTCACTGTACCCGCTCGAGAGCACGACCCGCACGTCCGGATCGATCCTTCGAAGCTCCCGGAAAGCCTCTTCGCCGTTCATGCGAGGCATGGTGAGATCCAAAAGTACCAATGCAATCTCCTTTCCACGGAAGCTGTAGATCTCGACGGCTTCCCGACCGTCTCCGGCCGTGAGCACGGAAAATCCCAGCCGTTCGAGCATCAGCCGCCCAATCCCCAGGATCGTCTCGTCGTCGTCCACCAGAAGAACGGTTCCGCTGCCACACCACTCACTGCCGGATTCGACAGTCTCCGCGACCGTCTCCTCTCCCTCCTGGAACGAAGCGGGGAACAAGAGGCGGAAGGTCGTCCCCTTGCCGGGCTCGCTGTAAACCTTGAGGGCCCCCTTGTGGCCTCGCACGATCCCCAGCACAGCGGACATTCCCAACCCTCGCCCCGTGAACTTGGTCGTAAAAAACGGCTCGAAGATGCGCGCCTGCGTTTCCTTGTCCATGCCACACCCGGTGTCACTCACTTCGAGGCTCACATAGAGCCCCTCCGGAAGGGAGTCATCCAGGAAGGTTTCCCGAAGGTATTCCGCATCGCAGTGCCGTGCCCCCGTCGAGATCGTGACCACGCCGCTTCGGTCGCCGATCGCCTCGGAGGCGTTGATCACCAGATTCATGAGCACCTGGCGGAGCTGGGCGGGATCGCCTTCGATCGAGGGCAGCTCCTTGGCCAGGCTCAGATTCAGCAGAGCTTTCTTGGAGATGCAGGTCTTCAGCATGTGGACCATTTCATGGATCACCTCATCGAGCCGCAGACGCTCGATGACGAACTTCCCCTTGCCCGAATACGCCAGCATCTGGCGGCAGAGATCGGCCGCGCGGTGGGAGGCGTTGATGATCTCCTGGATGCTCGGTCGAGCAGGAGAAACGGGGGACATGTCGAGCAAAGCAAGATCCGCATACCCCAGGATGGCCATAAGCAGGTTATTGAAATCATGAGCAATACCTCCAGCCAGCACGCCGAGGCTCTCGAGCTTCTGGGCGTGCAGCAGACGCCGCTCCATCTCGAGGCGCTCGGCTTCCATCCGTTTTCGCTCCGTGATGTCCGTGTGCGTGCCCAGCATCCGCAGCGGCTTCCCCTCCTTGTCCCATTCCACGATCTTGCCAAGGGAAAGGATCCACTTCCAGTCGCCGGACTTCGTCTGCTGTCTGATCTCCACCCGGAATTCGTCGCACCGTCCGTCGATGTAATCCTGGTAGAGCTGGATGGCCTGCTCCCGGTCCTCAGGATGCAGACGGTCACGCCACGCGGCGCTGGTTTCCCGGAAAGACTCCGGGGCGTAGCCGAGCATCAGCGCATATTCCGGACTGACAACGACCTCGCCCGTCTGCACATTCAGATCGTACAGCCCTTGGTCCGCCGCCGCGAGAGCCAGCCGCAGTCGCTCTTCGCTCTCTCGCAGCGCCGCTTCGTTTTGGCGACGCTCGGTCACATCTTGAAACACCAGAACCGTCCCGGTGAGATTCCCGAGCTGATCGACGATAGGGGCGGCGCAGTCATCGATGGGAATCTCGCCGCCGCCACGTCGAATCAGAATGCTGTGATCCGCAAGACCGATGGTCTTCCCCTCGCAGAGAACATTCGCGACGGGATCCGCCACGGCCTCGCCAGTCTGCTCGTTGACGACCTTGAAGACATCCGCCAGAGGACGCCCGTTAGCCTCATCGCAAGACCATCCCGTGAGCCGCTCGGCGGCGGGATTCATGAAAGTCACCCCGCCCAGGGAGTCCGTGGCGATCACCCCATCCCCGATGCTCATCAGGGTCGTCGCATACCGGCGCTCGCTTTCACGAAGCCTCGCCTCGGCCTGATGCTTGTAAAGCGCCATTTCGATCGCGGCCTGAATTTCCCGGTCCTCGAACGGTTTGATGAGGTATCCGAACGGTTCGGAAAGCTTGGCACGCTGGAGGGTGTTGTCCTCGGAAAAAGCGGTGAGATAGATGACGGGAATGTGCCAGCGCTGGCGAATTTCCTCGGCGACGGTAATGCCGTCCTGATCCCCTTTGATCCGAATGTCCATGAGCACCAGGTCGGGACGGCCAGATTCCACCAGCGTCAGCGCTTCGCTGCCCCGGTCCGCCACTCCCGTCACTTCGTAGCCCAGATCCGCGAGACGGTCCTGTATATCCAGCGCCACGATGACCTCGTCTTCCACGATCAGGATTCGGGTCGGCTTCATCCAAGCGTCCCTTTCATGCCGAGTGGGCGGGAAAAACGATCTCGAAAACGGTCCCCCGATCACTGGTGACCGACATGCGGCCATCCAGCTGGCGGGCCAAGTTGCGCACGAGGAGCAAGCCCAGTGTCTCCGTGGTCCGGGGGTCCAGCTCGGGAGGTAGTCCAACGCCGTCGTCCGAGACGCGCAAGACGAGCTGTCCTTCAGGCTCGCTCCGAAGCTCGACGACAATTTCCCCCTCCGAGTCGGAGGGAAACGCGTGCTTGAAGGCGTTGGAAACCAGCTCGTTGATGATCAATCCGGCCGGGATGGCCAGATCCAGATCCAAAGTCACGTCAACGATCTCGTGGCGCAGACGGACGTTCTCCGCGCCGGCCCCATACGAGCGCGCCACGTGGCTGCACACGTTCTTCACGTACTGCGGGAACCGGACCTTCGCCAGATCGCCGGATCGGTACAGGGTCTCGTGCAACAGCGCCATGGACCGCACCCGGTTATGAGTGTCCCTCAAAACCTCGTGGACCTCCGGGTTGTGAATCTTGCGCGCTTGCAGTTTAAGCAGGCTGCTGATGACCTGCAGGTTGTTCTTCACCCGGTGGTGCACCTCTTTGAGCAAGGATTCCTTCTCGAGGAGGGAATTGCGCAGCGCCTCCTCGGTCTGCCTGCGCTCGCTCAGATCAAGATGCTGAACGATGGCATGCGCCACCTGGCCCCGAGCGTCCAGAACCGGTGAGATGGTGGCCTCCAAGACCACCCGCGTGGTTTCGGCAACGTGCACGGTGCTTAGCTCGGCGCTGTCGTAGTCGACGATGAACCGGACCGTCTCGCCCTGCTCGAAGACCCGTCTCACCAGGGACATGACCCCCCGGCTTTCAAGCACATTGTCCGTGAACAAGTTGTAGCGCCCCACCAGCTCTTCGTCGGTCCCTCGAAGCAGGGTCCGGCACGCCTGGTTCATGCGAATCATGGTGCCCGTGCTGTCCGCAACCCACATGGAAAAGGGACTGTGCTGGATGATGGTCTCCAGAAAGGCTTCCGAAGCCCGCAGCTCTTCTTCCGCCCGATTCCGGTCCGTGATGTCGATCGCGATCCCGCCCAGCAGCGGAGCGTGACCTTCGCGAGGGATGGGAAACTTGCTCGTCTGGAAAATGCGCTCCCGGTTGGCGACGTCCCTGACCCATTCCGCCACCGTGGTCAGGCCGCCGGCCAGGGCCGCCCGGTCGTCGGCCTCCATCCTTAGGGCGGCCTCGGGCGGGAGCAGCTCACGGGTGGACTTCCCGACGACATCCCCCCACCCAAACAGCTCGCGGAGGTAGCGGTTGGCGTAGACCACCTTGCCGCCGGAATCCTTCATGAACACTCCGGCGGGAAGATTATCCATGAAGACGCTGAACCGCTCTTCGGATTCGCGCAATGCCGCTTCTGCCTGCTTGCGCTCCGTGATGTCCACAAACGTGAGGAAGCCGGCCTGGACCGCGCCGTCCTCGTCGCACACGGGCACGGCATCGGCGAGAATCCAGCGCTCCGTCCCATCCCGGCGTAGAACCCGCATTTCCCGGCTCCTGGTCGTTTTCCCCATGAGTGCCAGGGTAATGGGAAGCTCTGAAGCGGGGATCTCCGTGCCGTCCGCACCGTAGTTGATCCAGCTTGGCTCAAGCGTGAAAAGGTTCAGGCCGCTCTGAAGCCCCGTCCCCGTCGGAGCTCCAAGCACGCTGCGGCAGCTCTCGTTGTACAGCTCGACCGTTCCATCCGGAAGGGCCAGGACCATGGGAACCGGCGACTGCATGATGACCGATTGCAGAAGCGACTGGAGCCTCGCGGCTTCAGCCTCCGCACGCACCCGCTCACTGAGGTCGAGGCCCACCCCCACCAGATAGCTCTTGTCGCCTGCGACGATCCGCAAACCCGTCAGGAAGAACGGCACGGCCTGCCCGTCCTTGGTCAGGACCCGTCCTTCGACTTGGGTTCTCCCCTGGACAAAGACATCCTGAATCTTCTGGGCCACGCCTTCTCGATCTTCCTGCACGAAGAAATCGAGGGCGCGCATGCTGCTGATCGTTGCCGCATCATAGCCGGTTGCACGCTCCAACTGTTTGCTCCAGCGTGCAAGTCGGCCCTGCTCGTCAAAGACATAGAAGATCCCCGGCATGCTGTCGATCAGGGTATCCGTGAAGTGCATCTCCTGCCGCAGGGCATCCTCTGCCAGCTTGCGCTCGGTGATGTCGATGACGATTCCCTGGTAGAAGCTGATCTGTCCGTCTCCGTCACGCTCCACTAGGGTGCGATCCTCCACCCAACGCACTCTCCCGTCTCTGAAGACGATTCGGTACTCCTGCTGGAATCGGTCCATGCCCGCTGCGGAGTAGAACTGAACCTCGTGGGCGACTCGGGCCAGGTCATCGGGGTGTACGATCGACGAGAACGGGACTGCCCCCGAGCGCAGCTCATCCGGCGAATAGCCAAATTGACTCACATTCTCGGAGACCATGTCCACGGGCCAGCCTTCGACGGCTCTCCACCGGAACAGCACCACCGAGCTATTCTCGACCACCAGGTTGGCCAGTTTGAGTGCCTCCTCAGCCCGTTTCCGCTCCGTGATGTCGACGGCGAAGCCATCCAAATGAACCAGCTCGCCACGCTCGTTGCGGGCGGACCTCGCCGAAACGGACACCCAGCCAACACTCCCGTCTTTCCTCCGGACCTCCTGCTCGAACCCGTTAGCGACGTCGGACCGCTCGATCTCATCGATCAGTTTGGCTCTGTCTTCTTGACGAAAATAGATGTCCTTCCCGATATCCGCGACCGATTGGATCATCTCATCGGGGGAATCGTACCCGTAGATCCGAGCGAACGCCGGATTGACACTCAGAAAACGTCCACCGGGCGTGCTCCGGAAGATCCCCTCGATGGCATTTTCGAAAATGGAGCGGTACTGCGCCTCGCTCTCACGGAGCGCCGCTTCCGCGCGCCGCCGCTCGGCGAGCTCCGATTTGAGGCTCTGCATGGAGCGTCTGATCTCTCGGGCCATTCGATCGAAAGAGCGCGCAAGGCTTCCGAGCTCATCGCCACGGTCCGTCGGCAGATTCCTGACCTCTCTACCAGCAACCAGATCCTTTGCGGCTGCGTTGATGAGCAGGATGGGGCCGGAAATCCAGCGGACCGTCAGGAGCCCGACCGCAAGGGCCAGGCCCAACGCCAGAAGGCACAGGAGGAGCGTTGTCTTCACGTCCTCGTGGATCTGGGCCATGAAATCCGATTCGGGGATGACCACCACGATCCTCCAGTCGAGGCCGTAGGCGTCCTTGAAAGGCATCACCTGGACAAAGAGGCGTTCTCCGTCGGGGGCATCGTCCAAGGAGATCCGCCGATCGACCGCTCCCCAATTGCCAACCTCGCGCAAGAGTGTACGGGCCGATTGCCGGATCAACGAAACGGAGCTATCCTCCGCCAGCGTACGCAGCACCTCGCCCTCAGAGGACAAGGAGAAAGCAGGCTCATCCGCCGATGAAGCGACGAGCTGACCCGATTCGTCGACAATATAAGCCAAGCCGTTCGGACTGCCCCGATTCCGTTTAAGGAATGCGGTGATCTCTGAAAGGCGGACCGCGGCCGTGGTGACGCCCTTCAAAATCCCGGATGCGTCGTAGACGGGGAGGCTGAAGGCGATCTGGAGATCCGGATCGACAAAGTGCTTGAAGACATTCGACCAATGGGGCTGATGGGCTTCAGTCGGTGAACGGTACCAGGGTCGGCTTCGTGGATCGTACGGGCCTGCGTTCTTCGTTGGGGAGGTGGGCACTCCCATGTCGCCAACTTCGTAGGTAAACAAGGCAAATCCCGTCGCGGCGTCGCAGAACTGGCCGACCGCTTGTTCACCGTTCTGTCTGTCGATGGCGATGTATTCGCCCTTCTCGTTGCCCGCGGCGATCTTGGTCAGGCTCGTGAACAGCCTCGACTGATGCCAAAGATAGCCCTGCCACGTGGGAAGGTCGTCGATGTTCAGCAGGCCCTGAAAAGCGACATCCCGATTCAGGTGCGCGACATCATGGGGAATGGCGAAAAAGCGGCGGAGGTCTTCTTCGATCCGGGTGGCAATTTCGCTCCGCAATCGATCGACCATTTCGAAAACGCTTTGTCGCCCACTTCGGAAGGAAAGGAATCCGGTCAAGATGACAGTGGTGCTTACAAGCAAGACGAAAAGCGTCACGAGCACCAGGCGCAAGGACGATCTTCTCGGGACGGAATTGACGCGCTCCGTGGTCCCCATGGCTTCCCCGCTGGAAGGAAAAAGGTTGGAAGTGTTCGGGGTTGACAAGCCTGCCCCAACGCGGAATTCTCCCCCGGTTTGCAGCGGCAGAGCAGGCATCGCCAAGATCAGACGCATTCCCCTGCTCCGCCAAATGCTTATTCAGCTTTCCTGATCGTGCTTTGGAGATCCAAAGGGCCGGGCCGCTCCAACCGGAAGCTCGAATCAATGATAAATCTACATAATAATCGACGTGTTATCAATCGCCACAGCAAGTCGTTTTTCACTTTGCCCGGTTGCCGCCCACCTGTCAACCCGCAACATCGACAATGGCCCCCGCCGCCCCTTCGGAGATGCCTTTCGCTCCGAAATTGTGGTAAGTCTTGCTTATGAGCCCTCCCTTCGACCCATTAAGATGGGCTGAGGATGACGCACTCGAAATGGACCCTCGCTACGACCGAGCCTCAGGCTCCCAGACCGGCGCATTGCTCGGTCGCCAAGACAAGGAAAGAGAGGTGCTGGATCATGCATGGCTGGCGTGGAACATC
>CALBZH010000197.1 GCA_937889795.1 uncultured Syntrophobacteraceae bacterium
CCGCTTGATCTTGGCGATCGCCTTGTCGCAGGCGGCCGCATCAGGGCTCATCACGACCACCCGTCCGCTGTCGTCGATGTCGATCTTGGCCCCGGTTTCAGCCACGATCCCGCGAATTACCTTGCCGCCCGGACCGATGACGTCGCGGATCTTTTCCGGGTTGATCTGAATACTGATGCAGCGCGGGGCATAGGGCGAAAGCTCGGGCCTCGGAGCGGACAGGACCTCGCGCATCTTGCCGAGAATATGGATGCGGCCGGCCCGGGCTTGAGCCAGTGCCCGCTCGAGGATCTCCCGATTGATTCCTGAAATCTTGATATCCATCTGCAGGGCGGTGATGCCCTGTTCGTTTCCCGTGACTTTGAAGTCCATATCGCCGAGGTGATCCTCGTCTCCGAGGATGTCCGAAAGGACGATGAATTCATCGCCTTCCTTCACCAGGCCCATCGCGATGCCCGCGACCGAGTCCTTGAGAGGGACGCCCGCATCCATGAGAGCCAGGGAGGATCCGCAGACCGTGGCCATGGAGCTCGACCCGTTCGATTCGAGGACTTCGGAAACCACCCGGATCGTGTACGGAAACGTTCCGTCGGGAGGCAGGACCGGTTTGACCGCGCGCTCAGCAAGGGCCCCATGACCGATCTCTCGCCTGCCAGGTCCTCGCAATGGCCGTACCTCTCCCACGCTGTAGGCGGGAAAGTTGTAGTGCAGCATAAAGGATTTGAAGGTTTCTCCGGCGAGGGCTTCGATCTTTTGCTCGTCCGATGAAGAGCCAAGCGTCACCACCGCAAGAACTTGGGTTTCGCCGCGCTTGAACATCGCCGAGCCGTGCGTGCGGGGCAGGAGCCCTGCTTCGATGGAAATGGGACGGATTTCGTCGAACCGGCGTCCGTCGATTCGAGTGCGGCGCTCGACCATCAACCTGCGCACGGTGGCCTTCTCGAGGTCTTCAAGACCCGCCTCGATTTCCTTGGTGCGCTCCGGGAAGCTCTGGGAGAGCTCTTCCAGCACGCGCAGCTTGAGGGCCTTCTTCCGGTCTCTCCGCTCCATCTTGTCCGGCGTGGTCATGACGGCCGCCATTTCTTCCGCCGCCGCCCCGTTCAAGGCCTCATTGAGTGCGGAATCCTTCTCTTGCGTTGTAATGACTTCCTTGGTGTTACCGACCAGCCGTTGGAGCTCATCCTGAGCGTCCAGGATAGGCAGAATGGATTTGTGGGCGAAGTCAATGGCTTCAATGATATCGGCCTCACTCACGAACTTCGACCCGCCTTCAACCATGACCACCGCTTCGCGACTTCCGGCCACGACCAGGTTGAGATCACTTTCCTGGATCTCTTGAATACTCGGGTTAACCAGGAGCTCGCCGTTCAGACGACCCACGCGCACAGCAGCGACAGGTCCGAGGAAAGGGATCGGCGAAATGTGCAGGGCCGCGGAAGCTCCCGTGAGGGCAATCACATCGGGCTCGTGCTCGAGGTCGACGGACAGAACGGTCGCGATGACTTGCGTTTCATAGGCATACCGCTTCGGGAAGAGCGGACGAATGGGCCGGTCGATGAGCCGGGAGGTCAGGGTTTCCTTTTCACTTGGGCGGCCGATTTCTCGGCGAAAGAACCCGCCCGGTATGCGACCCACCGCATAGCTCATCTCTTGATAATCAACCATGAGAGGGACAAAATCGATGCCTTCTCGGATCCGGTCTTCCTTAGTCGCGGCCACCAAAACCACCGTGTCGCCATATCGCATCATGACGGATCCACTGGCCTGGGTCGCAACGTGTCCACACTCCATAACGAGCGGACGTCCGCCCACCTCAACTGTGACTGAACATTTCATACTCTGATCCATCCTTGTGTACCCCGTATGCCTGTCGTGACATCCCAAGGCGAGAGGTACTTTAGCGGCGCAGACCAAGCCGTTCGATGACCGTGTTGTAACGATCGATGTTCTTCTTCTTCAGGTAGTTGAGGAGCTGGCGGCGCTGACCGACCAGCTTGAGAAGCCCTCGCCTCGAATGGTGGTCCTTCTTGTGAAACTTGAAATGCTCCGTGAGATACGTGATGCGCTCACTCAATAAGGCGATCTGCACTTCGGGAGAGCCCGTATCTCCTGCGTGCAGTTTGAAATCCTCGATAATTGCCTTCTTCCTGTCTGCTGTCATGACCACGGTCGATCCTCCTTCATGCTACTTTTCACACGCTGCTTGTCCATTGACTGGTTCTCTGGTCACCAAGCCCCGACGGGCTTCCCCTTCAGGACGGTTGGGCGATCGAGGTTGATCTGCACAGGTGTCAATTCTTGAACACCCGCAGCCTACGCCCTTGTTCTTCTTGCTGATTGGGCCACCACAAAGCCCGAAGTGCTTCGCTGCCGTCAAGGATCCGGACGGGGGTCGACCCGAGGGGACAAACCTTTCGGGCTGTCTCTTCCCAGGCGGAATCAATGGACCCCACTTGGAGACGTCTGAGCAGTCCTTCGTCATCCATGACGACACGCGGCAGATGCTCTAATGCTTCCGACATGGGTACGACACGTCTTCGAATCTCGTCTAGGTTTTTCAGCTCTGACAGCTCATTGAAAGACACAGCTTGCTCGATCCGGAACGGTCCACTCTCCAGTCTCCGGAGGCTATTCAGGTGGGCCCCGCATCCGAGATGACGCCCGACATCAGCCCCGAGCTGGCGAATATAAGTCCCCTTACTGCACGAAATGTCCAAGGTCGCGAACGGCCACTCAAACGCGGTTAATTCAAGGTTGTGAACACAAACCTCACGGACCGGCGCATCAACCTGGATACCTTTTCGGGCATACTCGTACATCCTGCGCCCGGCAACGTGAACGGCAGCGAACTGTGGGACTTGCTGCATGAACGTTCCCCTGAACATTTGAAGCGCACTCGAAAGGCCCTCGACACGAATGGGCTCACCTTGACAGCGCCCGACGACCTCTCCAGTCCGGTCGAGCGTATCCGTCTCGATACCAAGCTCAAGGGTTGCCAGATAACGCTTACTCTGGAGTGAAAGCAGGTCTGAAATTCGTGTCGCCTGGTTCACGCAGATCAAGAGAGCTCCCGTCGCAAAGGGGTCGAGCGTTCCGCAATGACCGGCCTTCTCCAGGCGAAGCCATTTCTGGACCTTTTTGACAACACTGAACGATGTCAGTCCTTCGGGTTTGTCCACGACCAGAATCCCGCATGGTACTCGAACAGAGCGACCGTCAGTCGAGCGCGTGCTCTTCATTGCGGTATTATCGAGCAACACCTGTGCCATCAGTCCAGCTTTCATAGGATACGGGAAAAATTCACAGACCTAAGCATTCGTGCCGTTGTTGAGGTATTCCAACGCCTTCTGTGTGTATTGCACGCGAACATCATTCAGGTGGCCGCGTACCCGAAACGCGGCTGCATGACGATGCCCGCCGCCTCCCTGTCGTTGGGCGAAAGTTGCGACGTCCACCGTTCCTTTGGAGCGCATGCTGACGTTGATCAGTCCATCCTTCTCTTCCTTGAAGAACATGGCCATTTCCACAGGCCTCACGGATCGGAGATGGTTAATGAACGTTTCACTGTCCGCCGCGGACGTGGCTGTATCCTGGAGCATCTTCTGGCTCAGCTCGGCGGTCGCAAGACGGTCCCTTGCCAGGAAACGGACGGAGGTCAGCACCTGTGACAACAACTTCAGTCGCTCGGGCGACGAAGAATCATAGACCTGCTCGGCAATGTAGGACGGCTCCGCTCCCGCCCGGACCAAGCTTCGAGCGACATCGAGCACTCGCTCCGTGGTGTTGGAGAACCGGAAGGAGCCCGTGTCGGTCATCACACCCGTGTAAAGCAGCGTCGCCACATCAGGATCCAAGGAAAGCGGAATGCTCATGGCCAAATCGAAAAGCATCTCACAGGTGCTGCTCGCATCGGGCTTGACCCAATGCACGGTCCCGTAAGGGGCGTCGTTCAAATGGTGGTCAATGTTGATCAGGAACGGCAGTCGGGCAACAGACGCCTCCAGCTCCTTACCCACACGATGCAGGTCCCCGCAATCCACCAAAATGGCAGCATCGTAAATGGACAGGTCCGATACGGAGTGGCGAATCGTCTCGGTACCCGGCAGAAAGGAGTACGTTGGCGAAGGTGGGTCCTGGCTGTAAGGATCCGCCTTCTTTCCCAGCTTGCGGAGTAACCCGACCATGGCGAGAAGGGAGCCAAGCGCATCTCCATCCGGACGCACGTGAGTGGCGACGAGGAAATACTGGTGCCCCTGGAGTGCTTCCAGAATCCGGGAGATGGCGTTATTCTGTTTGATCTTGTTCATGATCATGCAATTCTTTGAGTATACGCTCGATCTTCTGCCCGTAGTCCAAAGAAGAGTCGTAGCGGAATGCCAGTTGGGGCACGTAGCGCAGTCGGAGACGCTTACCGAGCTCTTGCCGCATGAAGCCCTTGGCCTTGTTGAGGCCTTCCAGCGCCGTTTCGAGAACGGCCGCATCGGAGGTGCCCGTAAGGCAGAAAAACACCGTCGCATTCTGGAGGTCGCGAGACACCTCGATTGCCGTCACCGTCACGGAAGACACCCGCGGATCCTTGACGCGGCGCAACAGGATGTCAGCCACTTCTCGCTGGAGCAGGTCGGCAACGCGTTCGGGTCGTTTGCTTTCCATGGTCTTGCCGTCATTCTCCCAAAGCGATGATCTCGACTTCCCGGTCCATCATCTCTGCCAGCCCCATCGAGTCCATGAAATCGAGTATGCGGTCCAGGAGCGAGTTGAGGGTGCGGCTATCATTGCCGATCACCGCGATGCCTATCGTTGCGCGTTGATGAACGTCCTGGTCTGCAACCTCCGCAACCGAAACGCCGAAGCGGCTGCGGCTCTTTTCCACGAGGCTCTTGACCACCTTCCTCTTGTCCTTCAGCGATTGATTCCCATGAAGGCGAAAGGTGGCCTTTGCAATGCCCACCGTCATGTGCCGTGTCCACCCTAGCTCAGCTTCTCGGGCTCAACGCTGAGTGTTGCCTTGACAGCCTTGAGCTCGTAAACCTCAAGAATGTCGCCCACCTTGATGTCGTTGAAATTCTCGACGCCCATGCCGCACTCGAAGCCGGCCTTGACCTCTTTGACGTCATCTTTGAAGCGTTTGAGAGAGCTAAGCTTGCCGTCGTAGACGACGATCTGATCCCTGAGAACCCGGACCTTGGCGTTCCGCTCGACCCGGCCGTCGAGCACATAGGATCCAGCGATCATCCCGAATTTGGGAACCTGGAAGGTCTGGCGTACCTCCGCTCTTCCCAGGACACTCTCCTGATACACCGGCTCGAGCATGCCTTCCATGGCGTCTCTCACGTCGCTCAGGAGCTGGTAGATGACATCGTAATAGCGAACGTCCACGTTCTCCTGCTCGGCAAGCTCCTGCACCTTGGCGTCGGTCCGTACGTTGAAGCCAATGACGATGGCACTGGAGGCCGAAGCGAGGAGGATATCGGATTCCGTGATGGCGCCCGTTGCGTTGTGGATCAGGTTGACCTTCACTTCCGGGGTGGAGAGCTTGCGCAAGGAGTCGCTGATGGCTTCCTGCGAGCCATGGACGTCGGTCTTCAAGATCAGGTTGAGCTCCTTGATTTCGCCTTCCTGGATCTGATCGAACAGGCTTTCGAGCGTGACCTTGGTGGTGCGGGAGAGCTCCTTTTCGCGCACTTTCACGAGGCGATGCTCCGCGACCAGCTTAGCCTGCTTCTCATCCGAGAGCGCGATGAAGTCATCGCCCGCATTGGGCACGCCGGAAAGTCCGATGACTTCGATCGGCATGGCTGGCCCGGCGGAGTCCAGCCGCTGTCCGCGGTCGCCGAACATGTTGCGCACGCGGCCCGACTGACTGCCGCACACATAGGAGTCGCCGGTTCTGAGCGTCCCCTCCTGGATCAGAATCGTCGCGACGGGACCTCGTCCCTTGTCGAGCTTCGCTTCAATCACGTGACCGCGGGCCGGTTTGTTGGGATTTGCTTTCAGCTCGAGCAGCTCCGCCTGAAGGAGAACCATTTCCAACAGGTCCTCGATTCCGAGTCGCTTCTTGGCTGAAATTTCAACCATGGTGGTTTGCCCGCCCCATTCCTCGGCGACCAGCCCCTGATCCGCGAGCTCCCGTTTGACACGATCGACATTGGCATTGGGCTTGTCGATCTTGTTGACGGCGACGACGATGGGGACATTGGCGGCTTTGGCGTGATTGATGGCCTCAATCGTCTGCTGCATGACGCCGTCATCCGCCGCAACCACCAGGATAACGATGTCGGTGACCTTGGCACCTCGGGCACGCATGGAGGTGAACGCCTCGTGGCCCGGAGTATCGAGAAAGACGATATCCCCGTTTTCCAGCTTGACGAAGTAGGCGCCGATGTGCTGTGTGATGCCCCCCGCTTCGCCCTTGATGACGTTTGTGTCCCGAATGGCGTCGAGCAGCGAGGTCTTGCCGTGGTCGACGTGTCCCATCACCGTGACGACGGGAGGACGGGGCTGCAGATCCTCCGTCCGGTCCTCCTGGACCTGAAGGATGTCTTCTTCCTCATAACCCACTTTTTCAACCTCATACTCGAATTCCGAGGCGAGCAGGGCGGCGGTTTCGAAATCGATCGCTTGGTTTATGCTTGCGACAAGCCCCAGCTGGAGGAGCTTCTTGATGATTTCGCCGACTTTGACGCCCATCTGCTTGGCCAAATTCGCCACGGTGATCGCTTCGTCAATTTTAATAGGACGCTTGGTGACTTTCGGCGCCACGGGCTCAGGCTTGGCAACAACCCGAAGGCCGGACTTGCCCCGGTCTCGCGAACGTTCTCGATCGGCTTGAGCTGCCAGCTCCTTCTTGGAATACAGGTCCTCCCGCTCAACCACTTCCTTCCGACGGGGTGCGGCCGCTTTGCGACGGGCTTCGGCTTCCTTCTCGGCTTCTTCTGGGCGCGTCCGTTTCTTTCGAGCGGCGTCACGCGCCTCCGGCTCTTCCGTTTTGACTTGCAGGCGTGGGGCTAACTGAGTGATATCGATCTCCTCTTCTGGCTCCGCTTCCTCGGTGATGAGCTCCGGCAGCTTGATAATACGGGCGGGTTCGTCTTTGCGGGCCTTCTTGCGACGTCGCTTCTTGGCCTTCTTGGGCTTGCCGTCTTCCTCTTCTTCCTCATCAGCCGCAATCGCTTCCTCGGCAGGTGGGGGAGGCGTGGCGGTTGGTACCTCTGGCGCTAGCGGCGGCTGAGACGGCGGTGGCGCAATGATCCTGGCAGGAGTCTCGGTCGTCTCGGAGACCGGACGGACCCTGACTGGGGCAACCGGGGGAGTCGCTTCCACT
>CALBZH010000198.1 GCA_937889795.1 uncultured Syntrophobacteraceae bacterium
AGATATCCACTCGTGACTGGAGTTCAGACGTGTGCTCTTCCGATCTGGGCCGCCAGGACCTGGATCAGGACGGGGATGACTTCCTCCTCGGCGAGCACTCCACGCTCGCTGAGGATCTGACTCAGCGTCCGTCCTTCGACGAGCTCCATGCAGATGTACTGCAGGTCTTCCGTTTGTCCGTAGCAGTGGATCGTGACGATGTTCGGGTGCGAAAGCCTCCCGGCTGCCTTGGCCTCCTGGATCAATCGCTTCCGGGCCTCTTCGCGCCCGAGCCTCTCCGAATCGGCCAGCCCTTCTTCCATGTCCTTCGGAATGATCTTGAGCGCAACTGGTCGAGCAAGCACCGTGTCAAATGCCTTGAAGACCATACCCATGGCGCCCCGTGCCAGGAATTTCTCGATCTTGAACTGGTCGATCTGTCTTCCGATAAGGCTGTCCGGCGTTACCATGGCGGTCGTGTCCTCTTGGGCAATGGGCTGACAAGTGTGAAAAAGACAGGATGATGAATGACAAGGGGATTTTAGCGGCAGGTTTTTCCGCGGTCCAGTCTTTCTGTCGAGGTTGCAGCCGCGGAGCGGAGGCTACCGCGGCTGCAAGGGATTCTGCCGGCCATCGAGTCATTGGGACGTCCGGAGGAGGCTCTATGCCGCGACTCGGCGAGGAATCCTGATGGTGGATCAATCGAAATCCGGGGAGACGTAGGCGTCAGCGCCAGTCTTGGCAGATCGTTTGATTTGCGGAAGGGGACGCGAGTGCTGTTTGCCCCCGGAGAGGTCCTTTTCTTCATCATACACATCATCCATCATGAATGCCGTGGGTCGCTCCTGCCCGTTGCGGTAGACAGCCGCTGTGGCGCCGAAGCGTAAAATTCCAAGTTTACGCAGCAGATCGAGCAACTTCATGGTGACTTCTCCTTCGCATGTGATCGATTGTAGAGTAGAAAGACGAAGAGGGACTGCGTGATCCGAGAGCCGAAAGGATGCGGGCTCCGTCGGCACGAAATCTCTCGGGAGACGCAATCAACCGCTATCGGGATATTATACGGCAGGATTGCGGGATCCCATGAGCGTCCTTTCTCGAGAGATTTGACTCTGTTGTCCTCATGATGTCCGTGCTTCATTACGCCGCCGCAGCTCCGGTTTTCAGGGTGGAGGGAATTTGCGTGAGTGTTCGGATCGGATCTGATGTTCGCCATCGCCATGGCTGGGAGCTCTTATACAGAACGTCATGCCTGAACGTGTCGGCCCTCGCCGTTTTGGGGGCGCTCATGGGTCTGGCTCTGCTCGTGTCGGGCTTCGTCATCGCAACCGCTGTGGAGCGGTCGCCAGCGATCTCATTGGCGCGAGGATCGCTTTTCACCGGAACGGTCCGGGCTGACGAAATCCCGTCCGGCCCCCCGCCCGCGTCTGAATCCGAGATCCGGCTGCCCGAGGATGGGATGAGGCCGAGCGGGGATCTTCATCAGCGACAGGTTGTGCGTGTGGGCGTCCTCGCCAATCGTGGCAGAGACATATGCCTGCTTGAGTGGAATGCGACGGCGAGCTATTTGTCCACGCAGCTCCCGCCGAAGCGCTTCGAGATCGTTCCGTTGGATTTTGCGGAGGTGGAGGCGGCCGTTCGGGAGAGGTCCGTGGATTTCGCTCTGGTCAATTCGTCCATGTACGTAGCTCTGGAATACACCGGCCTGCTCTACCGGATCGCGACCTTCCAACAGCCTTCCATCAATCAGAGTGAGCCGCTGCCCGTCTTTGGGGGGGTGGTGCTCTGTCGGGCCGACCGACACGACATCAAGACGCTCCGCGATTTCCGCGGTAAACGATTTGGGGCTGTTGAGCCATTGTCCTTTGGAGGCTGGCAGGCGGCGTGGCGGGAGTTTAAACGGATAGGAATCGAGCCCCGGAAGGACTTCTCAAATCTGGTGTTCTACAACACCCACGACGCGGTAGTGGCGGCAGTGCGCGATGGACTGGTGGACGGCGGAACCGTCCGAAGCACCCAGCTCGAGCGAATGGCGAAGGAAGGGGCTATCGATCTGAGTCAATTCAGGGTTATTCCAGGACTCGTTCCGCCCAATTCCAGCTATCCCTTCCTGCTCTCAACCCCGTTGTATCCGGAATGGCCTTTCGCGGTCGTCAAAGGGACGGATCTGGACTTGGGAAAATCCGTGGCGTCCGCTCTGCTGAAGATGAGCGCCGATGATCCCGCGACATTGGCTTCCCGCGGAGCGGGCTGGGCTATTCCACAGGATTACACATCCCTGCACGAATGCCTTCGCGAGCTGAGCATCCATCCGTACGAGAATTTCGGCAAGATCACCC
>CALBZH010000199.1 GCA_937889795.1 uncultured Syntrophobacteraceae bacterium
CGCTTTCGCGTGATCATCTTCAGGAAATACTCGCATCCGACCCGAATGGCGTTCAGGGGCTGATTCAATTCGTGGGCCATGCCTGCGGACATCTCCCCGAGGGTGGCCATTTTGCCCGCCTGGATAAGCTGTGCTTCCACCTGGATCCGGTGCGTGATGTCCGCGATATTGGCAATGATGACGTCCTTGCCGATGTGGAGCCTCGGGCACGAATGGATGTTCACGTAGAGAGGGCTGCCGTCCTTTCTGTGGTGCCGGACCTTGGGGAGAAAGAGACAGCTTTTCGCCGCCAGTGACTGGATTCGTTCGGCATCCTTGGGCTCACCAAGCTCCAGAAAGGACATCCTCAGGAGCTCCTCGCGGCTGTAGCCGTAGGTTTCCAAGGCGCGGATGTTCACATCCAGAATCCGGAACGATTCCAGATCCAGGACCAGGATGGGGTTGGGATCGTTTTCAAAGAGCGATCGGTACTTCTCCTCCGAAGCCCGGAGCTCCTGTTCGGACGCCTTGAGGCGTTGGGTCATTTCGTTGAAGGAGCACGCAAGGGCGCCGATCTCATCCCTGGATCGGACCGAGATGGGCGTCTCCAGATCGCCGGCGGTGACGCGCTCCATTCCTTCCACGAGCCGCGTGACAGGCCGGCTGATCAAGCGGCCAATGAGCAGAGCGATGATGCCCGCAATGCCGCAGATCGCCACCACGGTGGACAGGATCATTTTCCGCTCGTTCTCCTCGACCAGTTGATCGATTTCGCGCAGCTCCACGTCGATGTCCAGAACCCCAAGCACCTTCTGGTCTTCACGATGCTCGTGGCACGCCGCCGTAAAGCAATCGGGCTCGTTGTAAATCGGGTTGATCATTCCAAGGACGCGATAACCGCGGGACGAGTAGAAGGTTCTCGACCGGGCGGACGTTGTGAGCCTCTCGAAAGGCTCTTCCCTGGCGTGACAGGCGTAGCACTGCTCCGCCGACTTATCCAGCATGGTTCCCATTTCACTCCTGTCCGAAGAGTAAATGATCTCCCCCAATGCGTTGAATATCCTAACCTTTTCGATTCCTTCCTGGGCCCCGATGGTATCGATGGCCTTGTGAAGTCGTTGCGGCTGGTATTCAAGCATGTCATAGCGCAGGCTTCGCTTGATGACCTCACTGGTGAGGTTCACGTTGCGAAGCAATTCGTGGAGGAGTCGTTCCCTCTGGGACTTGAGATTGACGTACGAAAAGATCCCGATCACCAGGACCGCCACCGCGCCCACGGAAACAATCAGCTTAAATCCGATGCTTCGATACCACACCCCTGTTCCTCCCGGGACTGAGGGCAAAAGAGGTCGCAACGGACTCGTCTTGTCTTTGCGGAGCTTGCTCTGCTAGCGAGCGTCTTTCAGCAGGATTTGGACGTTCTTAACGAGGTCTTCCGGGTCAACGGGTTTTTCCATGAAGATGTCGGCGTGAATCCAATCGAGATCCTGGTCCACGGAGCGGGAGTAGCCCTTTTCAGCGGGGGGGCGAGCGGAAACCATGAGGATGGGAATGCCCCAGGCACCCTCTTTCTGTTTGATCATGGTGGCAAAACGGAGGCCTTCATCCATGGTCGCCATCATGATGTCTAAAATGAGGAGATTCGGGCGTTCTTTTTCCAGGAGCTGACTACCGGTGGCAGTATCCTGTGCGGTAAGGACGTGGTAGTCGTAATCGGTGAGGATCTCCTGCAGGGCTTCACAGATCTCGGGATCGTCGTCGATGACCAAAATAGTCTTCTTCTCCGGCATGGCTTTTTCCTCCATTCCCGGCCCCGGATGAATCCAGGGGCTCAATGTGAGGTCTTTGCAGACCCGATATCGGGTCCACAGCCCCGGTCAGGGGCTGGTTCTCAAACGCCGGGCGCGAGCTGCTCTATCACGCTTAAGTCAGCATACTATAAAAATCAAGCAGGAAAAAAGGCAAAGATGAAAACAATGGCGCCGCTTCATTCAGCCGCGCAAATTGTGGAGCTCATCAGAGGAGATGGGTGATGGTGAGGTCGCCCCATTTGTCGCGCAGGTATTCGGCCACGAGCCGTCGGTGGCAGTGGCTCGGCGTGTCTTCCCCACAGAGCAGGCAGCCGAGATGAATCAGGTCACTCGAAACCTTCCTTTCGACCTGTCGCTCAGCCAGGAGCACTAAGAAGTCTCGCTCATACCGCGGCCAGCCTTTCTTGTCTTTTCGGTAGGCGTCGAGAATGTCAGCCGTCGGGGCCAGCTCGGGCAGGTGGTGGTAATCGATGCCGCAGATAACTTTGAGAAAGAAGCGCAAATCGTCACGCTTGGCAAAGCCGGCGAGCTGGGAGACGTTGTTCAGACGGATGTCGAGGACCCGCTTGACGCCCGCGTCCTTAAGCAGCGTGAAAAACCTCTCGGCGGACTTCTTCGTAAAGCCGATCGTGAACAGCTTCAAGGGTGTCATATCCGTTGCTCCTCGTCTTCCAGGGCGAGATTGTCTTCATCCGGGCTGGCATCATTGCGAACAAAAGCGATCCTCGCGGCCTGCCTGTCATAAGCGCGCTGGATCAGGTCATCCACTTTGTCGAAGAGCCGCAGCTGGGGCATTTTGAGGGTCAGTAGGAGGCGCATTTCGGCGTCGCGCTGGCTCTCGACCCCACCGTCTTCCAGAATGTGCTGAATCTGGAACGGCTCCGAGCGGAGCGCCCGGCAGATCAGGATCATCCGGTGACAGGTGATCGGGTCTTTTTCGGCGCACATGAGGGCGATGCGATAGGTCTGCATGCCGGTGGCAAGGCGCTCGATGCCGCGCTTAAAGGCTTCGGTGTCGGCCAGGCGGCCGTACTGGACGCGACCGTCCACGTAGCAGGACGGGTCCTCGCTGCGCGGACCAAGCTCCAGCCCCAGATAGACGTAGGCGATCCCGTGCTCTCTCAAGGACTTCTGGAGGCTCTCCCGGTTGAACTGGGGGTTGAATTTGCTATAGGGACTGGACCGCACGTCTCCAACCGCCGTGATGGCATGCCGCTTCAACAGCTCGACGAACTGCTCGATGGGGTGACTCGAATGGCCGATGGTGAAAAGGCTCGTCATGTCAGGTGCTCGGCTCCTCTTCCGGCGGCAGGATGAAGGCTGCTGCCAGCTTGTAGCAGGAGCCCGCATAGGGCTCGCTGATGCTGATCGTGACGTACGGTCTCTGACAGGCCACCGGGTACCGACCGATCTCGCGGGGCAGGTAGACGGCCTCGACTTGCGGGTCGGTCACCGGCATCCAGTATTCATCTCGGTTGAATGTGAACCTTGCCCGGACCCGATTCAGCCCTTTGGTATCCCGCTGGACCGTGAAAGCGAGGTCGCTTGCCCGGACAAAAAGGAGCGATGACGAGAGGGCTTCGGTCACCGCCTTCTCGGGCATGCGGTCGTTCAGGCCGTTTTGGCTGTGATAGCCGTTGAGCCAGATCCGGTCAACGGGGTCGATGAGATCGTCCAAACCGGAGAGGGGCCAGCGACCGCGGCTGGACCATCCTCCTTCGCCGATGGTGTGGTTCTCCGACTGGTAGGTGCGCGCGGCAGGCTCCAGCAGGGGCACAGCCAGGATATCCAGGAGTCTTGGCATCGCGCCATTCTTGAGCGTGATCTGGTCCTGCGTGAGCTCGCCGGTTGGAACGGTGCTGATCGGACGCACCCAGGGACCGACGGCATCGTCGGTCAAGACCTTGCCCGCGATGCAGCGCCCGGAGAACTTGCGGGAATTCGCAAGGCAGATCAGCTTGCAGAGTCGTGGCCAGGTTTCCGGGAGCGGTCCCTGCTTCCCGCCGGCTGCCCCTCGCAGGCTCAGGAAATAGAGGCGCAGGACGCGGAGATCGTCGTAGGAAATCTCTCCGCCGAGCGCATCGAAAACCGGCCTGAGCATCTCCGGACCTTCGGCTTCGAACGCCTCGATCACCCGTTCCAGCTCCCGGCCGGATTGGGTTATGGACGGCAGGAACCGCTCGGCCGCCAGCGGCTTGCCCTCTTGAAGGTAGCTCAGCAGGTAATCGAGAATGCGGGTTTCGCGCACACCGTGGATGCGAGCCAGACTCTCGATGCTCTGTCCGGCATCGAAAGCCTTGCCCACGGCGATCTCCCGCATCTTGCGCACCGGCCCCCGCTCTTCCGGGGCTCGAGCATCGACCGCGACGGGCTGCGACTCGACCGGATGGGTCTTGCAATACTCCTCGATGACGTCGATGAAGACCGATCCGAAGCGATCCAGCTTCGCTCTCCCCACCCCGTGAATGGACAGCATGGCGTCCGGGATTCGAGGGAGATAGGCCGCCATTTCAGCAAGGCTCTTGTCGGAGAAGATCACGTATGGGGGCACGTTCGCGGCGTCGGCGAGCTCCTTGCGCTTCTTCCGGAGCGTTTCGAATAGATCCGGGTCGTAAGCAAGCTCGCCCCGTGCAGCCGGCTTGTCGGGGGGCTTAGGTGGTTCCTCGGTGTCGTCGAGGCGGCCGAAAACCGCTTCACTGCCTCGGAAGACCTCCCAGGCTTTTGGAGTCAGGCTCAAGCCGCCAACGTCGGCATCCTGGGTCATGAGCCCTTTGTGGAGCAGCTGCCGGGCGATCTGCTGCCACTGCCGCCGTGATAGCTCCCGCCCGATTCCGTAAGTCGAAACCGTGTCGTGCCCGAACCGAAGGACCTTGTCAGCCTTGGAGCCCCTGAGAACCTCGATGACGTGCGTGATCCCGAACCGCTCCCCGGTCCGCTTCACGCACGAGAGAAACTTCTGCGCCGGGATGGTGATGTCCTTCATGTCCCGGTCGCCCGCAAGGCAGTTGTCGCACAGGCCGCAGCGCTCATGCGGAAAGGTCTCGCCAAAATAGGCAAGCAACGGGATGCGCCGGCAGACCTCGGATTCCGCAAACTTGAGCATGAGGCTGAGCTGCAAGCTCGCCGCCCGTTGCTCCATGCCTTCCTTTTGGGCAATGAAGAACTTGACCTTGTGGAGATCCCCGTAGGAGAAGAGCAGCACGCATTCCGCCTGCAGGCCGTCTCGACCGGCGCGCCCGATCTCCTGGTAGTAGCCTTCGATGTTTTTCGGGAGGTCGTAGTGTAAGACAAATCGGACGTTGGACTTGTCGATCCCCATGCCGAAGGCGACCGTCGCCACGATGACGTTGACCTCATCGCGAACGAAGCGATCCTGGCTGCGCGCACGCTCCTGGTCGGAGAGGCCCGCGTGGTAGGGGCAAACCGAAAATCCTTTGTCAGCGAGCGCCTCGCACAGCGCATCCACCTGTCTTCGTGTGGAGCAGTAAATGATGCCAGGATCATTCGGATATTTTCGAAGGAGCTCGATGGCCTGATTCAGCGGCTTGTCTTTGGGGATGACCCGGATGAGTAGATTGTCACGGTTGAAGCTCGCGACGAATTCGCTCGAGTCATCGAATCCGAGCGATGCCTTGATGTCCGTGCGAACGCGCGGCGTGGCTGTCGCCGTGAGGGCCAGGCACACGGCCTGGGGGATCCGAACTCGGGCTTCGGCGATCTGGCGGTACTCCGGCCGGAAGTCATGGCCCCATTCCGAGATGCAGTGGGCTTCGTCGATGGCCAGGCAGGAAACGGGAACAGAATCGAGCAAGGCAAGGACGGGCGGCCGGAGCAGAGTCTCCGGGGCAACGTACAGGAGCTTCGCCTCGCCGCCGCGGACACGGGTCACGCCACGCCGGTACTGGTCGGGAGAGAGGGTGCTGTTCAGGAGCACGGCTGGCACGTCCAGCTGGGCAAGCGCGTCGACCTGGTCCTTCATCAGCGCGATGAGCGGCGAAACGACTACGGTGAGCCCCTCCCACATCAGGGCCGGAATCTGGTAGCAAAGCGATTTCCCGCCGCCCGTCGGCATGATGGCCAGGCAGTCCTTACCGCTCAACACGCTCGTGATCACCTCCTCTTGGAGGGAGATGAACCGGTCGAAGCCGAAAAGAGTCTTCAGAATTCGCCTGGCACCTTCGATCATGGCTCAACCGCTCGACACAAAACATCCCGGAAGCATCTTGAAAGGGGGTAGACGAAAAGGGCCTTCGTCGGCACGGATTTCCTGGCGGCCTGGTCATACAGGCTGTAGCCACTGGTTGTCCCCAACTGAATCCAGTTGGCTGCTTTGTAGCACGCACCGGAGAACCGGTCCAACTGAACGAAGGTCTCCAGCAGGACAGGCTGATAGTGATAGCTGGCCTCCCAATCTCCTGGCAATTGCTTTGCTGCGCCGCTGAGGATTCGCGATGCCAGGTTGCGACACCGAATCCAGTGAAGGATGAGCAATCTCGCGTTGCCCACGACATAGCGAAGGTTGGCCATGCGCTGCTCGTCGGTCCAGCCGATGAACGCGTCACGACTCGAAACCCTCCAAGCGCTGGCAGCATAACCGAGCAAGGCAACTAGCCGAGCATTCTGAGAAGGAGGGACCAGCTGACTGCCTCTATCAGCCGTGGGAATACAACGGCGTTTCCCATCCGCATCGCCGAATCCGGGCCGACTGGAGCTCAGACAGCCATAAACGAGATACCGCATGCGGTGTCCAAAGAGCTTGAACGTCCTGATGTAGTGATGCTGTTGGATCAGTCGGTTCCAGAGGCGTGACTGCTCCGGTGTCGTAACCGGGACGAAATGAAGATCACCGATCTCCGCAGGGCATGCACTGCAAGTTTCAGATAGATCGTGTTCCACCGCACGATGGCCGCCGTCACCAGGTTGAGGCCGCTTGCGTGGTAGCGTTGCCGTTCGAAGCTGCGATCGCGCATTTCGCTCAGGCGGTTGAAGAACACCGCACGGGCCAGCGCGTTGCCCGCTTCCCCCTTGTTCAGCCCAGCATGCACCCTCCGGCGCAACTCCACGCTTTGCAGCCAGTCCAACATGAACAATGTGTGTGCGTGCGAGCGCGATGATGCAGCACGCAGAATCAAGGCCCTCGAATTCTCGAAAATGGTTCTTGAAGTGCTATTCTCAGTCGCATACCATTTCAATGAGTTTCGATAAGGAGCGACACGTGGGAGAGCTTGATCGCATCACTCAACAGCCCGGGCTGATGGGTGGCGCAACAACTCTGGCCGGGAGACCACGATCGAATGAAAGTCGACGTCGAGGAAGCCCTTCGTGCAGCCAACGATCCCGGTTCGGAGTGGTGTAGCCACGAAGAAGTCATGCGATCTGTGCAGGTACGCATCGACAAGGCGGGAAACAGACCATGTTGATCGGTTATGCGCGTGTTTCGACGCAAGATCAGAACCCTGAGCTTCAGCGGGATGCTTTAACCAAGGCTGGGTGCCAGAAGATCTTTGAGGACAAGGTGAGCGGCACCCGAGCTGAACGTCCTGGGCTTGCCAAGGCGCTTGAGATGCTGCGCGCGGATCATCAACTATGCGGACGATTTGGTCATCTGCTGCAAAGGAAAGGGCGCCGAAAGGGCGTTGAATGCAATGCGGCACATGATGACCAGACTGAAATTGACGGTGAACGAAGAAAAGACCCGAACCTGCCGTTTACCGGACGGCGAATTTGACTTCTTGGGATACACCTTCGGTCGGCGCTATTCACCAAAGACAGGGAGGCCGTACATAGCCGCCCGACCATCGAAGAAGAGCATCAAGCGCATGATCGAAGCGGTACATGTCCAGACTGGTAGAAATATGATATGGCTCGACGCCGGGGAAATGGTGGCCCGATTGAATCGGAAACTTAGAGGATGGGACAACTATTTCTGTCTTGGCCCGGTTACTTCCGCCTATCGGTCCATCGATCGGTACACCACGACGCGGCTCCGCCGGTGGCTTTGCAGTACCAGCAGCTCCGACTCATCCGTCTGACGATGCTTCCGCAACGCTTTCCGTGGGGAAGGCATGATGATCTGTCCGAGAGCCGGATGCGCTAGCAGCGCACGTCCGGTTCGATGAGCGGGATGTGAAAACGGGGTCATGGTTCGGCTAGTGAGGCACCGCCATCCGAAAGGGACGGCAACAGATATGCGGAACCTGACGCAACCGCGTCACATCCCGACTCTACCCGTGTTCTCGGACGACCCCGAATAGCCCTCATGCGGTGGCAGAAAGACCGGAAATCGGCCAGCTTTCTCCTGCTGGCGCGCTTTCTCCCGCAGCTTGGTTTTTATTGACATTCCAGGGCCTTTGGCATTGAATAAAGGTGCGCAAGCTCCCGGTCACCCCACTAACCCAATTGGACGCTCCTCGTCTGCAGTCCTCGCTTCACCGGCGCCCTCATCGATGTGAAGAAACGTGTGCAGTCGGTTTGGAATCACCCCAAAACGCGTTGGAGGGTTCAAGAATGGAAAAGCAGCAATTGCGCGTGATTATGGCAATCGGTCTGATACTAGTCTCTTCAGGCACCGTCTTTGCCGCAGGGTCTGAAAGCGCCGCCAAGCCCGCTGAAAAATACACCTTCACTTCCGACTGGTTCTCAGAAAACATCCCCATTTGGACAAAAGTCCTCGAGGAAATGAAGGGTAAGCCGAACCTCAGGTACCTGGAAATCGGCGTCTATGAGGGACGCTCTTTCTTCTGGGTCATGGACAACATCCTTCACGATCCCTCGACCGCAGCGACTGCAATCGACACCTTCGACATTTATCTGGGCAACGATCCAGAAGTGACATTCCGCCAGAATCTGCGCCGCTCGGGACATGAAGCCAGAGTAACGATAATAAAGGGGAGCTCGCGTGAGAAACTCCGAGAGCTGCCTCTTAACAGCTTCGATCTCATCTATGTTGACGGCGATCATTCGAGCAAGAGCGTTCTGATGGACGCTGTGCTCTCGTGGGACCTCCTGAGAGAAGGTGGACTCATGATATTCGACGACTATGACTAGCCGCATCCAATTCCAACGGAAATGCGGCCCGCTTTTGCTCTTGATGTGTTCCAAAACCTGATGGGCAGCGAGCTTCAGGTGGTAGTCAAACACTATCAGCTGATCATCAGGAAAGCCTCGACCCCTTGTGATCCATCCTTTGGCTTTGTTCAAAATGTTGC
>CALBZH010000200.1 GCA_937889795.1 uncultured Syntrophobacteraceae bacterium
CCAATGGTGCCCCACATGCCGTTGTCGACTGTCGGGATGGCGCCGTCCACGACGCAAATGAACTTCCCGGCATGCTTTTGCACGGCGTTGTGGAGCGCTTCCTCCGAGGCTGTGCCTGCTGCGGCCATGAGGGTTTCGCTGTAGTCGAGCGAGACCACGTCCAAGACCAGCTCATCGATCCACGGATAAGTCGTGCGAAGAAGTGATTCAGGACAGCCTGTGCATTCGGAAAAGGATAGCCATATCACGGGGGGGCGCTGCGGTGATGCAATCGCTTCAGCGATTCGGGGAACGAAGGATGGCCCCAGTCCCATGGCAGCGGACACGAGGCCGCAAAACTTCATGAAATCCCTCCTGCTTACCCCTTTCTCTTCTATTCGTTCTTCGAATGCCTTCTCAAGCTTCATAGAACACCTCCTTAGTGCCATTGATGAAAAACGCCCCAAACACGCACGGATTCAGTGATACAAGCTGATCGTCATGCTTCCATTCGTGCCATTAAAAACGAACGGATTCAATAATTCCCATGGCTACGCGTTCGTGCTCTCGCTGGAGAAGTCTGTCCTCGGCAGAAGCCGCGGTGATACGAGTGGTAAAGGTCATGGCAACGCATGGGTCAGGCGCTAGAGCTAGCACCAACGCCGATGCCTGTCAATATTGCGAAAGATCTGTGAAAAAAAGATTTTTAATCTGGGAGCCATTGTGCATATTTCTTGATGCATGGGGGAGCTGGGTCGAGAACAAAACGAGGGGCGCACGGATTATTTCAACCTCAATCCGTGCGCAGATTCCGCGATGGCCCGAAGGTGCAACCGTGTGCTGCAGATGAGCGTCGGTGCCTGGCGATGGGGGTGCGCGGCACTTGGCTGGAGCCCCTTAGTCGGTATCGCCCAGGGGGTGGCCTATTAATTTTGCAAAGCGCTGGCCAGCTTGTCCAAAATGCGTTTCGGCACGGGATAACCATCCTTCACCAGATACAAGCCAAGGATAGCCGGGTCAAACTGGATGGCCTGGGCAGCTTGCTCCACGGTCATTCCCTTTTGCTCCATCTTTTCGATCAGTTCATTCTTGAGCTCTTCCATCATCCCTCTCCTAGGTCGTGTGGGGTCTGCCAATCCTTAAATCAAGCTTAATCTAGCTGATACTTTCCTCGGGTGGCAAGTCTTTTCATGGGAGGAGCGGGCGGCGGGAGCACTTGAGTGGAACCTCGTATCTCTTCGCGGCTCGGGCGAATAAAGAAAGCCATAAGGACTGACCCTTATGGCTTTCAGTATGGTGAAGGGCTCTCAGACGAAACAGCGGGATTTGAGGTTGTAGCGCAATTCGAACAAGAGAAAGAGCAGTCACGCGAGCGTGGAATCGAGTATCAAGGTCAACAGCATGAGCTTGAGCTAGAACATCCAGAATCGCATCAATCGAAACGAACGCAGAGTCTCCACAGTCACAGTCGCTAGCAGATTCGCTTCAGCATTCACTCGAGATCGAACGTGGATAAGAGCTTGCATTCCAACTGCAATCAGCCACTTGAACTTCCACAGACAGAGCATAACCACTTGAGCTTCAGTGTTCTGAGAGTTCCCCAGCCCGAAAGGAGGCAGGCACGTCATCGTAATTTAGCGCTTGCGTCCAATCAAAGTTTTTGAACGAGTCGGCCACCTTTGATCCAGCCGAGGACAACGCCGCTTCAAGGTCCGCAACATCAAAGGGCTTCTTCAAGTAGGACTTGACACCAGCACGATTCAGAGATTCAGCAACAACTTGATGGTCATATTCAGCGATAATGATCGATTCAATTTCAGGGAGCGTTCGTTTCAACCGTTCGAGCAGTTCGGTTCCGTTTTGATCGGGAAGTCGATATTCAGCGATGACTATGTCGTAAGCATCGTTTTCCGCTCGCACAAGAGCATCGCGAACCGTCGCACAGGAATCAAAGGCATAACCGGCCCGTTCCAAGAACTTTGTCAAAGAGCGTCGCAGAGGAGCTTCATCTTCAACCAGTAGCACTCGCACAGCAGCTTCCACTTTTTGCCTCCGTGCGTATGGTTAAGCAATGGGTGTGCCAACGACTGGACTGCAGCGTACACCCAGATGGCATGCGGTCGTGCGCGGTCGGAAGTGA
The DNA here is from genome assembly GCA_937889795.1 of uncultured Syntrophobacteraceae bacterium. Lineage (GTDB taxonomy): Bacteria > Desulfobacterota > Syntrophobacteria > Syntrophobacterales > Syntrophobacteraceae > CALBZH01. The sequence continues at coordinate 2,120 of CALBZH010000200.1, forward strand.
AATTCAGTTTTTGTCGCGGTGGAGAATATTGTCCAGTATCCGGGCTGGGGGGCGGACGTGAGCGGCAGATGGCATTAAAACGATCACGATTACAATTGGATAGCTATTAGTGGTGAATAGTGTGCACTTTAGGGGGGAGTGGATCATTTTGTTCACTATGCGATTCCGTGCTTCTTTAAGCGATACAAAAGAATGTGTCGGGGGATACGCAGGAAGCGGGCGGTCTTAGACTTGTTTCGCTTGCACTGTCCATAGGCCTGTGAAATGACCTCCTTTTCAACTTCCTCCAAGGAAATGCCCTCCGGAGGCAGATCCATATGAAATCGGTGAGCCGTTGGCGGGGAGGCGGCTCCAGGGGACGCCTGCTGGAGGAAAAGCAGATGCCTCGCCAGAACGGTATCCTCGTTTTCAAGCAGGATCACGCGCTCCATGGTATTGCGCAGCTCGCGTACGTTGCCGGGCCACAGATGGCGCAAAAGCATCTCCTCAGCATCGGCGCTCAGCCCGCGAAAACGCTTGCCGTACTTGTCGTTGAACTCATCGAGAAAGAATGATGCCAGGGGAAGGATGTCTTCGGGGCGCTCGCGCAAAGCAGGAAGGTCGATCCGAATCGTTGCGAGCCGGAAATAGAGGTCTTTGCGAAACTTTCCTTTTTCCGATGAGAGCCACAAGTCCTCGTTGCATGCGGAGACGATCCGAATATCGACTTTCCTCTTCCGCGTTCCTCCAACGGGGTAGAATTCCTTCTCTTCGAGGACTCTCAGCAGCTTGGCCTGTATCTCGGGGTGGAGGTCGACGACCTCATCGAGGAAGAGTGTTCCTCCGTCCGCAACCTGAAGAAGCCCCTCCTTACCTTCGGATCGGGCACCCGTAAAGGCCCCCTTTTCATAGCCGAAAAGCTCGCTTTCGATGATTTCCGCACTGAACGCCGCGCAATTGAGAGCCACAATGGGGTAGGCCGCGCGGGGACTTCTCGAATGAATCAACCGTGCAAACAGCTCCTTGCCGACACCGCTTTCCCCTTGGATGAGCACGCCCGCATCCTGGCTTTGGGCGCTCTTGATTGCCAGCAGCTGCGCGTCGAGGAACCGTTGGTTCTTCCCGATCAGTCGATCGACCGCGTGAAGGCGCTGGACCTCCTGGCGGAGGCGGTCCACCTCGTTGCGAAGCCCCGTGTGCTCCAAAGCGTTCTGGACAGTAAGCTCAAAGTCATGCAAATCCACGGGCTTAACAAGGTAATCGAACGCGCCGCGCTTGATGGCCAGAACGACTTCCTTGACCTGTTCGAACGCCGTGATCATCACCACCGTCGGTGACGGGCGATTCTCCTTGATCTGCGGGAGGACTTCCAAGCCGTTGGCATCGGGGAGCCCGATGTCGAGCAAGACGAGGTCAGGCTCCTCCTGCTGGGTGAGTCTAAGCCCGTCGGATGCCGTGTCCGCCTCGAGGACAAGATGGTCTTTCTCCAAGAGGCGCCGCATGGCAGTCCGGAAGGAAGTTTCATCGTCAATGATGAGGATCTTGTGCTTCTCTCGCATCACCTGGCACCCGAAAGGCAGGCTCCGTGGTCCTGCCGTGGATTCGTACGTTGGCAAACGGCTTTTAACAGAACCGGAATGGACGTTCAATCCATGATTTTCTGAGCCAGTCGCGGAGAAAAAATGGCAGCCGTGGACACGGCTGCCATTGCATGCTCCTGAGCCCGGAACGGGAAGGGCTGACTAGACCGCGAGCTATCTCCTGGGCAGACTGGACAGCATCCGGGAGACTTCGTTGTCGATGACGCGCTGAGCATCTGGTGGCGGGACTGAAGACAGGTCAACGACGGCGCTTCGTCGCGAAATGCTGCGGTCGGTGAAGCTCTGTAGCTGGATGTCGATGCGAACCATGGGGGTTGCGGCTGGGGCTGCCAGACCGAGCACGCCACCGCCCGCGGCGCCAATGGCCGCACCGACTCCGGGATCACCCGTCGCGGCTCCGATGAGGGCTCCCGTCGCAGCGCCGACCATGGCTCCCCCCAATGCATTCCCTGCGCGTACCTGGCCATTCTCCCGATAAGCTCCCGTCAGGCTGATGTCGATGGCAAAATCGGCTTCTCGTTCACGCCGGACCATGTCATAGCCCTTGTTGTACAGCATGTCCACGGTCTGAGGAAAATAGCGCAGTCCGAACGGTGTGTTGTCGGAGACGTTCAGCGAAAAGAACTGATCTCTGGGAGGGAGGTAGAGCGGGCCATATCCGCCCTCCGGAGGGGCGCCTTGCTGAACGTTGTAATGGGGGCCGGGGGGGCCGTAGGGGGAAGCACATCCCGCTGCACTGACCAGAAGCATCAGAGCGATAAATGACCTGACGAACCGAGTCTTTCCTTTCATTTTGTTCTCCAATGTGCACAGCATGCTGTTGATGACGGACAACGCCCTACATCCTCGAACAACGCGCAGATCTTATCGCACACTCCTGTTCATCGACAAGAAGCAAGATGAATTCCAAGGAGTGTTGACTTGGGGCTCCATCTTCTCCACAATCGCACCACCCTGCTCGCGTCGTCCCTGTCAGTCCGATGAGGACGGGCCACCCCGTGGAGGAGCCGATGACGACCCGCAGGAGGTTGATCGGTCACCGCCGGGAGTGATCGGGTACAATTCACGACCGTTGGTGCATGCTGTTAGCCAGGGTGTCGGGTGTCGGGTTTCGGGTGTCAGCGAGAGAGGCCAGAAGCCGTTCGACTGAAACCTGAACACTGAAACCAACGGTCTCGAATTGCACGCGGAGTCATCGGATCTCGTCAATGCTTTAGCGTGCTGTTTGCGAGGATGTAACACCCATCATGAAAGCCATGATCCTGGCAGCTGGTCTGGGGACGCGGCTGCGCCCCCTCAGCCTCACAAGGCCCAAGGTGCTGACCCCTTTGTGGGGGATGACCATGCTGGAGTATTGGATAGAACGGCTGTCTCGCGAAGGCTTCGAGGCCGTCGTCATCAACGCGTATCATTTGAGCGAATCCCTGGTTGGCGCGGTCAAGGGTCGGTCCTGGCCGATTCCGGTGACGGT
>CALBZH010000201.1 GCA_937889795.1 uncultured Syntrophobacteraceae bacterium
CCCGCGGCATCCGGCCCGTTAGGCACGAGAGCAAGGGCGACGGAGCGAATCCTCGGGCTTCTTAGGAGATAAGCGATGCCAATCTGGGGAGAGCTGGAGCTCCTGTGCAGGGCCATCGCCGAGGAAGGACGAAAGGGTGCGGACGAGATCCTTGCGCGGGCCAGAGAGGAAGCCCGAAGAACGGTTGCAGAAGCCAAGGAGCGCGTCCGTCACGACTTCGAACGCGATCTGCACTCGAAGCTCGGTCTTGCCCATGCCGAAGCCAAGCGTATTGTGGACTCGGCCGAGCTCGAATCCAGGAAGCGCCTTCTTTCGTTTCGGGAGCAGGTGATGCGGGAAGTGCTCAACGCCTTGGGTGAACGGTTGAATCAGTTCCGCGAAGAGCCAGACTACCCGGACTTCCTCGCCCGTGCGCTGCAAGAGGGAATTGAGCAACTCCCGGGAAGTGAGCTTGTCGTGGAGCTGAGCGCCGACGATCTGGAACGGTTCCGGGAAAGGCTCCTGGAGACCTTGTGCGATCGTCAGCTGAATGTCGAAATGAGATCATCCGGTTTGCTGGACTGGGGACTGCGCGTTTACACCGCCGATCGGAGGCTGCTTTTCGACAACAGCCTGTCTGCAAGGCTGAAGCGCATGGAGGGTGTCATCAGGCAGGAGATCTGGAGAGAGATCCTTGGATCCGAATGAGGCAAAGAGCGGCAAGGCTTTCGTGTCCGCCATCCATGGGCCTGTCGTGAGGGTCAAGGGTGCCCTTGGATTTTCCATGAACGAGATGGTGGTCATCGGCGAAGAGCGGCTTCTCGGGGAGGTGGTCGAGCTGTTCGGTGAGCGGGCCACCGTGCAGGTTTACGAGGACACGACCGGCCTGAAGCCCGGAGCGGTCGTCCATGGCCAGGGACTCCCGCTCTTTGTGGAGCTCGGCCCCGGAATCGTCGGTCACATCTTCGACGGAACGCAGCGCCCACTCTCCGTATCCTATCAGGTAGCCGGTCCCTTCATTGAAAGGGGGAGGACGCTGGATGCCTTGGAGCGGAGCAAACCCTGGGCATTTGTCCCCCATGTCCATGCTGGAGAAACGGTTGCCCCAGGCCAGGGGATCGGCGAGGTCCGGGAAACGGAGCGAATCGTCCATCGAATCCTGACTCCGCCGGACCAGTGTGGACGCATTGTCGAGATTGTGCCTGAGGGTCTCTACACGGTTGACGAGCGGATCGGCCTCCTTGAAGACTCCCGGGGAGCGCGACATGCGATTAAGCTCTATCAGAGATGGCCTGTTCGAACCATCCGCCCTTACAGACAGCGGGTTCTTCCCAGTGAGCCCCTGTTTACGGGCCAGCGAGTGATCGATGTCTTTTTTCCCCTCGCCAAGGGGGGAACGGCGGCGATTCCCGGAGGCTTCGGTACGGGGAAGACCATCACGCAGCACCAGCTTTCCAAATGGGCCGACGCCGATGTCATTGTCTATATTGGGTGCGGCGAACGCGGCAATGAGATGGCGGGAGCTCTCGAGGACTTTCCGAAGCTCCTGGACCCTCGGAGTGGCAGGCCCCTCATCGAGCGAACGGTTTTGATCGCCAACACCTCCGACATGCCCGTCGCGGCTCGGGAAGCGAGCATCTACACGGGGATCACCATCGCCGAATACTATCGGGACATGGGCTATCATGTGGCGCTGATGGCCGATTCCACCAGTCGATGGGCGGAGGCCCTGCGGGAGATCTCGGGGCGCCTCGAGGAGATGCCCGCGGAGGAGGGCTTCCCGGCCTATCTTGCGTCCGGCCTGGCCGCCTTTTACGAACGTGCGGGAGCGGTGGAAGCGCTCGGCGGTGAGATCGGATCCGTTTCGATCATTGGCGCGGTTTCTCCTCCGGGCGGGGATTTTTCCGAACCGGTGACGCAGCACACCAAACGGTTCGTGAGCACCTTCTGGGCACTTGACAAGGAACTGGCGAGCGCTCGCTATTTCCCCGCCATCAACTACCTCAGCAGCTACAGCGGCTATATCGATTCTGTTGCGACCTGGTGGAAGGACAAGGCGGGCCTCGATTGGGTCGACTTGCGAGACCGGGCTCTTTCCGTCCTTACGGAGGAAGCACGCCTCCAGAACATCGTCAAGCTCATCGGGGAAGATGCGCTGCCGGACGATCAGAAGGCGACCTTTCACGGGGCCAGGATCATCAAGGAGGACTTTCTCCAGCAGAGTGCCTACGATCCCGTAGACACTTACTCCTCCGCGCTCAAGCAGGTTCTCATGCTCCGTATCATTTTGAGATTCATCGAGGGCATGCGGGCCGGCGTCGCCAAGCGCATCCCGGTTTACCGCATGCTGGATCTTCCGGTTCTCGAAGAGCTCCACCGGATGAAGTACACGCACAAGGGAGATGATCCAGGCCCGTTCGAGGCAATCCTTGCGCTTGTCGAAAAGGAGTTTGCTCAGCTGCTCAAGCGAGAGGGGTAGAGCTCTGTTGGAGGAGGCATCGTTGCCAGCATCCACCGGCGTTGAGTATCTGGGACTTTCACGCGTTCAGGGGCCGCTGATTTTCGTCAGCGATGTGAGCGGCGTCGGTTACCGGGAGCTCGTGGAAGTGATCGCTCCCAATGAGGCGGTGCGTTTGGGCAGGGTTTTAGGTATTTCGGAGGAGATGGCCGTCGTGGAGATCTTCGAGGGCACGGAGGGGCTTTCCGCGACAGGCTCCAAGGTCCGATTTCTCGGGCATCCATTCGAGTACATTGTCTCAGCCGAGGAAGTACTGGGGAGGGTTTTCGATGGGCTTGGCAGGCCCTTGGATGGCGGACCGGCCCCCATCGCGGGGGAAGCGCGGGGCGTTGACGGCCTTCCCATCGACCCCGTCGCCAGGGCGGATCCGCA
>CALBZH010000202.1 GCA_937889795.1 uncultured Syntrophobacteraceae bacterium
GGGAACCAAGCTTCTCGGTCCCGAAAAGGCGCTTGAGCTGATCGTCTTCAATGCGCTCAACCAGAATCGGATGCTCAACGGCGAGCAGGCCTTCAAGATGGGGCTCGCGGACCGACTCTTCCAAGGGGCGACCTTTTACGACGACTCCCTGGAATTCCTGGGGCAGATCATTGCCGGCAAGACGGCGGTCGAGCGGCCTCCCGTCGATACCGCGGCACTGAAGGGAGCCCTGGACAAGGCGCGTGCGTTCATCGACAGTCGGATTCACGGTGCGGCCCCGGCGCCTTATCGGGCCCTGGATCTCGTGGAGGGGGCGTGCTCCTGGACGGTGGAGGAAGGGTTTGAGCAGGAAAACCGCGCACTGGGCGACCTCATCAAAACCCGCCATTGCAAGGCCTCTATCTATTCGTTCGACTTGGTGAACCGATACGCCAAGAAGCCTAAGGGGTTCTCAGATGCCAAGATGGCGCCTATTCACAAGGTGGGCATCATCGGGGCGGGGCTGATGGCCTCGCAGCTGGCGCAGCTTTTCATCCACCGCCTCCAGGTCCCCGTGGTCATGAAGGACATCAAGCAGGAATTCGTGGACAAGGGCTGCGGGTATGTGTCTCAGGAATTCCGGAAGATGGCGGAAAAGGGGCGCCTCAAGGAGCCGCAGGCCCGGTATCTAGCCAGCTTGCTCAAGGGGACGCTCGACTACACGGATTTTGCGGACTGCGATTTCGTGATCGAGGCGGTCTTCGAAGAGATGGGGATCAAGAAGCAGGTCTTTGCGGAGGCGGAGGCGCACATTCGGCCGGACGCCATCCTGGCCACCAACACGTCCTCGCTTAGTGTCACCGAAATGGGGTCGGCGCTGAAGAACCCCGAGCGACTGGTGGGGTTTCACTTCTTTAATCCCGTTGCCGTCCTGCCGTTGATCGAGATCATTCGCTCGGAGCGCACAAGCGATCACGCTTTGGCCACGGCCTTCGATCTGTCCAAGAAGATCAAGAAGACGGCGGTATTAGTCAAAGACTCGCCGGCTTTCCTGGTCAACCGGATCCTCACCCGAATGCTGGCCGATTGCCTGAGCTTGGTCGACGAAGGGGCTGGGTTTCGGGAAGTGGACGAGGCCCTGCTCGAGCTGGGGCTTCCCATGGCGCCATTCGAGCTGCTGGCCTTGGTGGGACCTGCCGTTGCCGGGCATGTGGCGGAGACGCTGAGCCGAGCCTTCGGCCCTGGCCGGTTTCCGGTGAATGCCAACTTCAAGAGTTTGGTCGGCGCCGGAAAAGCGGGAATCTATCTGCCGGGCTCTAGACCCCCGAAGGTCGACCCGGAAGTGGAGGCTCTCTGGGTGCGCTCGGGCGATCGACAATTCCATGGCGATGAAATCCGCGAGCGCATCTTGAGCAATCTGGCCCGCGAAGTTGACGCCATCCTCCGGGAATCGGTCGTGGACAGCTCGAAGGACGTGGACCTGGCGATGCTCCTCGGGGCAGGATGGCCCTTTTTCATGGGCGGCCTCACGATGTACCTGGATCTCACCGGGGTAACGCCCAAGGTGCTCCAGAAGGTCTTCTTCTCGTTTTGAAGTCCGAATATTCGGACGGTTCAGGGGTCTCGCGAGGGTCGGGCCACCCGCAGGGGTGCCGTTGCGTTTTGGGGCTGTTCTGACAGGTGGAAACGTGGTAACAGATGAGCACTTCGGCCTGAGCGACGCCTCTGTTTGCGCTGGTATTCCCCGGGCGGAGCTTCTCTGGAATTTCGCCATGGCGGGGGCGAAGGGTCCGCGAGGAGACGGGCGGTTTTTTGGGTTCGGGAGGAGTCATCCTAAGGCGAGTTGGATTCATCTCCGTGGCCAGAGGAACATCCGAATGAAGAGACACAAGATCTATGTGACCAACAGGAGCCGGGTGAGTCTGGTTTGTCCGCACTGCGGCATCTATCGACCCGTGAGCGTGACAAAGGTCAGGGTCTTGGGGAGGCCGGTCCGGGCTCGGTGCACATGTGGACAGTCCTTTATGGTCGAGTTCGAGCGGCGGAATTTGCATCGGAAAGCCATCAGTCTGCCTGGTAGCTTCAGAAAACCGGATTCGCGCGACATCGGGTACGGTGACATCCTGGTTGAAGACTTGTCCCGGGGAGGTCTGGCGTTCCGTGTGGTGGGGCAAGGCAAGGTGGAGGAAGGAGACCTCCTGGATATTCAGTTTCAGCTCGACGATCCGGAACGGACCACCATTCGTGGCCGTGTTCTCGTTCGGCATCTCCTGGGCGAAAAGGTCGGGTGCCAGTTTGCGAGCCTCGATCCTGGATCGCAGAAAGCTCTTAGCTTCTACCTGATGCCATGAGGTCGGGCTGATTTGGAGGATGAGTGGCGGCATTTTGGCTGCTTTGTGGCGGGATTAAGGATTCTTGGCCGGATTGCGGCGCCAAAGACAGACGGATCTGCGAGGGTTGTCTGACGATTACCGAGTAAATTCAAAATGCTGTAGATTTGTGCTTGTGTGGCATGCTAGTTGCTTTAATGACAGCCTGAACCCTAGAAACAACCTCTTTCCTCCTCAAAAGCCAACCGGTCTGCCCCACCGATTGGCTTTTTCCTTTTTCTGCCTCCGTCACGCCTTCGTTGAAGCCTTGTCGAGTCACCCCACCCGGCCCATGGGGCAGATGGCGTGAATTGGGCGTTGACAGGCAGCTCCAAATCACGGACCGAAGCCCATCGTTGCATATTCCCGTATGGACGCTTTGGCTTCTTCCAGAGAATGGCCAAGCTTCCAGGCCTCCATGAAGCATTCCATTTGCAGCTTCCATCCTTCGGCGTCTTTGTAAAGATCCGCTTCCTGACACGATATGCCGCATCCTTCTTTACCGATGACCTCATGCAGGTAGCGCTGAAGCTCATCCCGGTCGCTCATCTGAATTACTCCTGTTTTTCGGAAATCCCGCCACGCGGGATGTTGCTGTCGGTTGCTTTTACCTATGCTGTTACGTTAAGGGTTTCTGGCGGGTTTTCAATCGCTCCGCCGCGCTCTTTTGGGTGGGGCCGTTTATGAACGGGAGACGTGTATGACCGATACGGATCGAGTGTACAAATCATTGGCCGAGCACTTGAACAAGCTGCCCGCTGGTTTTCCGCCCACGCCCGGCGGTGTCGAGCTTCGAATCCTGCGACGGCTGTTTGCGCCAGAAGAAGCCGAGCTGGCCCAGTTGCTGACCCTTCGTCCCGAACGACCCGAGGGGATCGCTGCTCGATGCGGCATGAATCCGATGGATCTCAGCGCGAAGCTCGAGTCCATGGCTAGGAAAGGCCTCATTTTTCGCATCCGCAAAGGAGAAGAGAATCGCTACATGGCCGCCCAGTTCGTGATCGGCATCTGGGAGTATCACGTGAACGATCTGGATCCGGATCTCATCCGCGATGTGAACGAATACCTTCCCTATTTCTTTCACCCAGACCAGCGGGGCTCAACCCCTCAACTCAGGACAATCCCGATATCGAAGGCGTTGCCTTCCGAGCAGGCGGTCATGCCCTACGAGCGTGGCCGAGAGTTGATCGGCGGGCAGGAACTGATCGTCGTGGCTCCTTGCATCTGCAGAAAGGAGCATGCGATCATGGGCGAAGGGTGCGACGGACCCATGGAATCGTGTCTGGTCTTCGGTGTGGCTGCGCAGTACTATGTGGACAACGGGCTTGGGCGGGTGATCGATCGAGCGGAGGCCTTGGCAATCCTCGATATGGCAGAGAAGAAAGGTCTTGTTCTTCAGCCGTCCAATGCTCAGAAGGTGGTGAATCTTTGCACCTGCTGCTCGTGCTGTTGCCAGATCCTCAAGAACTTGAAGGCGGTCCCGAATCCGGCTCATTACGTGGCTTCCAACTATCATGCGGAAGTGGACGGGGAGCACTGCGTTGGCTGTGAAACATGCCTTGATCGCTGCCCGATGGGAGCCATCCAGATTCAGGAAGGGGTGGCAATGGTCGGGCAGAATCGCTGCATTGGATGCGGCCTGTGTGTGCCCACCTGCCCGGAGCTTGCCATCCAGCTCAAGGCGAAACCGGAAGGGGAAAGGAAGGTTCCTCCTGGAAGCCTTTCGGAGACCATGAGGATTGTTGCCTCCGAGCGACTGGAAAGGCTGAAGCATGTGGCGTGGAAACAAATATAGCCGAACGAGCCGAACGACCGGAGGGCATGAGCCGCCCGCCGGTTACTCTTCGAAAGGCTCGGTATCATAAAGTCCCAGGGAGTTGATAGCGTATGAGTTGAGCTCCTCCGAGGACCTGGACAAAACCTCCACGATGCCGTCACTTGCCCTGCCCTGATCGTAGCGGCCCTTGGAATATTCCAGCACAGAGACCCCCAGAAACTTGCCCTGAACGCCCAGAATGTCCGAGATCAATGCGATGCGCCGTACCTCAAGGGCGGTGCATCGTTTGACCAGCTCCAAGTACCTTGCGAACATTTCCTCCCACGGCTCTTTCCATTTCAGAGTCCATTCCGCTTTGGAATTTGCCCGGGCGGTATCCTCCGCGGGATCCCCCGAGTCTTCTTCGGGGTAGGGGAAGCTTTCGACGATCTGCCTGGCATCCGGCCAGCCGGGGTGGCTGTAGAACACGGACAGATCTTTCCAGAGAACATCGAAGTCCGCATAGAACTGCTGGGTTCTCTGGTTGACTTGATCGAGAGAGAGGTTGGCCTGTGCCAGGGCGGCATCCGCCTCCGGGTTTTCGGATCGGGGAATCGTCGCACAGCTGCACAGACAAAGAAGGATGACGCAAACCGAAAGGGCCGAACGAGCCATGAATCAAATCCTGCAGCGAATGATGGGAGCCTCAATGGGAGAAAAAGGATCCTTATCGAGAAAGGTTAAATGGCAGCTGCCGGCCGTATCAGCAAAGGCTGGGAGCCACGCGCGCCTCGCTCGGTCAGCCGGGGGTGAGCAGGCTGCTCTCAAGCTTCACCGGAGTAGCTTAGGCAAGAGCACAGCCTGCACCTTCTCATAAAGGCCCGGCCAATGAAAAGCGTGCATGAGGCTTGGGGCTCAGGAAGCACCTTTGCCTGTCACGTAAAGCATGAAGCTTTTCATTTGGGGATCGTTGGTTTTGATGATCACGTATTTCTTGTTGTCCCCTTTGCGGCAGTTCCTGGGATTCACCATGACTTTGATCTTTCCCTCCTTACCAGGAGGGATTTCCCGATCGTATCGGGGAGGCATGACCCCTCAGCCGGGTGAAGCCTCGATGATCTTGAGTGTTCCCGTGCCCTCGTTCTTTACCACGAATTCATGGATGTACTCCTTGTCCTCGGTGAATATGCCGAAGTCAAAGGTGGTTTCGGGCACGACCACTTTCGGTGTGCCACCGGATGTTGCTTCGGGCTTGGCCATTTCGGCTGGATCCTTGGATTTGCCGAAAAGCGCACAACTGGCCAAAACCAACGGGAGAAGCAGGATCAGGCATAGTTGAGATGGGCGTCTCATTCTTGGATCACCTCCCTTCTTTTTTGGGTGCTCAATGATGAGCGCCAAGCCCCTCACCTGGCGTAACCATCGGGAACTTCCGGGAAACAGGTTCGCTTATCGGCACCCTGCATAGCACAATCCCCGCAATAATAGCAATCATTTAGCTGGCGATGGCGTCCTGACGAGGAATCTCGACGTCCTTCACGCTAACGAGGGAATACCCCGCGCTAGATTCGTAGATCGCTTCAAGGGGGTGGAGCTCGATTAAATTCATGAATCAACGGGGAATCCGTGACGGGCCAGGTCTGTTTGACCACGTTTGTCCCGGCTTGAAAGATCAGCAGGCTGTAGGTCCCATAGTGGGGGACTTTTCTGGCTACGATGGATGCACCATTCGAGTCGAGGGGGAGGAAGAGGGCGGTGAGTCTTCGGCCTCCATTGGAGCGGGGGAGCACGGCAAAGAGGGAATCCGATGGTCCGGCAAAACGGCGTCCCTCCCATTGGAAGGAATCCCGAAGCACTTCAAGTCCGTGCGGGAGCGAGGCAAGCAGATCAAGGGTGTGCGGGATCCCACAGTAAAGCAGGTCTTGCTCGGCATGCTCAGCGGGAAGAAATCGCTCCTCCTCGATGATGGGCGTCTCCGGTCTTCCCAGTCCGGTGAGCAGCGTTGCCGAGGCCTTCTTCCATTCATCGGGGGCACCGCGCGCCAGAACAACGACCAGGGATCGGGATGAACGAAGCATGTTGATGTCGACGGGGATCTCGGAGAGGGCAAGATGCCGGAACAGGCTGACATCCCGATCCACCGTCAGTCGCACCGGAGCGGACGCCGCGGCGATGGCAAACGCTTGGGTCGTCTCTCTGAGGTGGACCGTTTGTCGGGTCGTTCCCCCGGTCTGCTCCTCGATCTGGAGTGGGACCTCCAAATCATAGCAGGGGAGAGACTGGTGGATCGTACCGGTCACGGTCCACTTCCCCCCTTCCTCTCGTGCCGAGACATCTTCAAGGCTGATTCGAGGAGCCCCCGGTCGGTCCACCCACTGGCTGAAGAACGTTGCCAAATCCCGGTTGGCCCGTTTGCCGAGTTTCTCCGCAAAGTCGGTCCACGAAGCTTCCTGGAAGCGCTTGTCCTGATAGACGTCACGAAGGCCGCCCCAAAAGGCTTCCTCTCCGACCAAAGAGCGTACCATGTGAAAGAGCATGGCTCCCTTTCCGTAGCCGATGCTGCGGGATGCTGGGCTGGCTCTCCCCAGAAAGCTTCGCAGGGGGAAGTCCTCCGATTCGGGCACCAGTGTGGCGAAATTCCTGAGAATTTGCATACGGTACCGGCGTCCGGCCTCTTGCGACTCCCGCTCCTGGTACAGATGGTCCGCCACATAGGTCACAAGCCCTTCGGACCAGTTGCCCCGTGACGCATCGACAAAGACGCAATTGCCCCACCAGGAATGAGCAACTTCGTGACCGAGGCTGGTGCGAGTGATGAACGGCAGACGAATGACCGTGCTGCCAAGCAGCGTATAGGACGGGAAGCCGTAACCCGTGGGAAAGACGTTCTCCACGATCGCGAACTTAGGAAAAGGGTAGGCTCCGAAAAGGCCCTCATAAAGGTCCAGGTACTCAGCTGCCGCTCTGAGGTAAGAGTCCGAGAGCGGCATGGACGCCGGAAGAAAGTAGGTGGAGATGGGAATGCGGCTGCCCTTGAGGGACTGAACCTCATAGGGTGCCGCGGACAGGGCCAGACCCCGGACGGGGTGCTCCGTCTGCCAGGTGACCACACGTTTCCCGGAAACCACGCGCTCGTCGACCTTGCGGCCTGCCGTCACCGCGTGAAATGCCTCGGGTGTTTCGATTTCGACCTGGAATCGTGCGTCGAAGCCCGGGAGATCCGGATACCATCCCGCCTCGGCCAGAAGAAAGACGCCCTGCGGGCTGATCGACCCTGTCACCCCGTAGGTTGGGTCTTCCGTGTTGAGCGGCGCCGAGGGCACTGGATCGCGGAGCACGGCTTCATAGGCGATGGTCACTCGGAGCGACCCGTTCGGCGACGCATCGGGAATGGGGATCTCGAGGTGGCCGCCCGTGAAGTGCGCATGAATTGGAGCGTCTCCCACCTTGACCGAGAGGAGTCGTGCCGAAGGAGCGAGGAGGACCCTTAACGGACGCTCGTCGTAATCAGGCAGCACCAGAGTGTCGAGCCCCTGGAGACGTCCGTTCGCTGGATCAATCGTCACGCGGAGGTGATGGCTCACCCGTCGCTCTCCAGCGTAGGCCACTCCATAAATTCCATGCGGTGCCAGGACCATGAAAAGCGTCACAAGCGTCCCAATGAGGTGGGTGAGCATCCTTACGGGCATCATCTCTACGAGCTCCTACCGCGGTAGGCTGATTTCATCCTATTGCGGAGTCTTTGAAGATGGGGTATGGGTTCTCAACAGCGGCCCTGATGCTTAGAATCGCTTCACGGTCCAAATTGAGGAGCATTGGAATGGAGACAGCTTATACTCCAGAGCGGCGTTCGGGCGTAGACAGGCGGGCACGGCCTACGTCCCCCTTTTCGTGGAGCAGCCTGACGGGATCGCGCAGTCATGCGCGCAGGCGGGACGACCGCGACGTGCACTACTATGTGGATCGTTACGGATACCCTGCTGCCGTTGCCTTCTTCGTGACGCTTCTGCTCTCCCTTGCCGACGCCTTCTTCACCATGAAGCTCATCAGCGCCGGGGCACGAGAGCTCAATCCAGTGATGGATTACTTTCTTCGGTTCGGGCCCGTTCCTTTTGTAACGGCCAAATACCTCCTTACTGCCTCGGGTTTGACGTGGCTCCTCATCCACAAGAACTACCGGATGCTGAAGGGCAGAATCACGGGAAAATTCCTGTTCCTCGGCGTTCTGGTCGCCTATATGGCCCTGCTCGTCTACGAGATGGTGCTGGTCTTTGTGATCATCGCTTAACCCGCCTCTGGTATTTCCGATCCTTGCTCATTGTGTTTGGAATGGTCACTCAACCTGTGAACAGATCCACGCCGGCTTCAGCTCTGAGCAGGCATCACCTCCATTTTGAACAAGCTGTCGGCGGATGTCAAAGCAACAGGTCGCACTCGTCGTGCTTGCGAGGGCGGGTTGGGGGCTGGTCTCATTCTCGGGTTTCGGATGCAGCTCGGTATGCTCTCAAGAGCGAACGGATGTGCTCGGCCTGGTCCCACGAGATCTGCCCGAACTGGAGGCCGCATCGCTTCGTTCGGAAGCCGCAGAAAGACGGGGCATTTCTCAGTTCCTGAATGTAAATGATCCGGCAAGGTATCCGGGTCAGGTTGAGCTGTCTCGGTTGGCAAAAGAGGTCGACCTGCACGTCGCCATCTCGCTGAGTGTGCTCGAAGGCGGTGTATTCGAAGGCGAGGCCATCGTGGCTCAGGTCAACCAAGCACCCTACGACATCGAAGGCCGGTCTGAAGGTAATGAAGATCTTGTCCCGCACCGGGTAACGGGTGGCCGCCCTCCGGTCCCAGGTGATCGTGTTCGCTGCAATGTGGGTCATGGCCGCTCGCTTTGTCACCACGGTCGAGCCGGGATGCTGTTTCAATCATGTCTTGCGGATTCTTCTCCGCTGCCTCTGAGAGCCCAATTTAACTGGCATTTGTGGAGAAACTATGGAGGATGCATGGATTAAGCTTGTAGGAGCTCCGACAGCGCTTCCGGCAAGGATCGATCCGCGACCGGGACTCACTCATCCCCCTCGTGATCCGTGTGATTGGGGCTGCATGCGCACGGCAGAAGAGGATTTGCCAAGAGCGGCCAGACGGACTTATGATTCTGGGAGTCAGGGGAGACGAGTGCTTTGAATCGTAAAGACTTCACGCCGGCTGTCATGTCGATCGTCCTGCTCCTGGGGATTGCTCTGACCGCATCGGTCAGGCATGGGCGAGGAGCAAGTTTGTGGTGCGACGCTCCGGCGGATCTTGATCTGGTGTGTGCCGCGCTTTACGGGCTCTGGTTAGTGGTGGAGGCGCCGATTGCCAAAAGGGATGCGACCGCCGAAGGCAAGAAGACGCTGGATCGTGCAACGTGCCAGGTCTATGGGTGTGCTCAGGCGCTAACGATCCTCTCTGCACTCTGGCTGCCTTCTGCCTGGCAGGCGCCGAACCTTGCCCATCTCTGTGGGATCATTCTCTTCATTGTTGGCGTTTCTTACCGGTTGTGGGCCATCAAGACGCTGGGGGTCTTCTACTCGCACAGAGTCCGTGTGGTGGCTCAACACAGGATCGTTGATTCAGGTCCTTACCGCTTCACCCGACATCCGGCCTACGCCGGAATGATCATCGCGCATGCCGGCGTGGCGTTGTACTTCATGAACAGCGTGACCCTGGGTGTCTTTCTTCTCGCCCTTGTACCCGCGATCGTCCTGCGGATTCTCATTGAGGAGCGGATGCTCTTCGGGGTCGCGGGATACCACGATTTCGCGAAGATACGAAAAAGACTGTTCCCTGGAATCTGGTAGAGTACCCAAGCGTGAGCGAATGAGCGCTCTCAATGTCGAGCAGGGACGACTTCTTGGCAGCGTACCTGGCTGGACTGGGACGATAAGGGTCTTGAATGGCATCCTGACGAGACACAAACCAGGGAGGAAACGACCATGGCTCCGAAACTGAGAATCCCCGGCATATCCACCGACAGCCGAGCCAAGTCCGATGAGCTTTCGCGGGAGTCCGTTTCCGTCCCCCTTGCCATCAGGGTGCAGGAAGTGGTGGAAGTTGCCTCCGCCCGCGAGGCCGCACAAGCCGTGATCGTGGAACTGGCGGAGCCGCCTCGGGATGGGGAAGATCGTGAGACCGGCCAGGTCTGTGAGGTGGAGCTGGAAGGCGGGATCACTCTCTGGCTGCGGCCCGGCTCGCTCTGCCGGGACTTCGGCGTCCAACGGGCACGGGGTACTGCCCCGGCCGGAGACGAGGACGTTTGGGATATCGCTCAAACCTTTGCCCGACCGACCGGGGCGACACGAGGTCGGGATGCCCCGCAGAGGATCCGGCGGATCACGGTTTATCGGTGGGAGCGTGGAGCGGCGGCCGCTCAGGAGGTGGACGTCCCGAGCAAGGCTCCTGAAAGCCGGGGAGTGGCTGCGGATGGGCTGTTAGATCAGGCCAAGGATGCGGCGATCGACCTTGTTGCGGATAAGCTGGCCCATTCCGTCGCGCGCGCCGTGGAGGACCATCAGCTCAAGAAGAATCTGGGGCTGTACAAGCTGGACTTGGGGGACAGCTTCTCCATGGTCAAGGTCCCGAACTGCTCCGCCGATGGGCCGATCCTCTTTTTCCTCCACGGCACGATGTCGAGCTGTGAGGGAAGCTTCAAGGGGCTTTGGGATGCGAAGAACAGGGCCGGTGCCGAGGTCCGCGCCCAGCTTGAGTGCCGCTACGTCGATGCCTTTGCTTGGGAGCATCGAACCCTGACGGAAAGCCCCATCGAGAATGCGCTGGCCTTGGCCGAGATGCTGCCGCCAAAGGCCAGGCTCCACCTGGTCAGCCATTCCCGCGGCGGACTCGTGGGGGACCTCCTCTGCTTGGGCCAGCGGGAGAACGGTACCGATGCCCCGTCGCGCGCGCAGCTTCGAGAGCTGTTCGAGCAGGCTTCCCGGACGGGAAGGTCCGGTGGCCTGGATGATGTGCGCGGGATGCAGGCCGAGCGGTTCACCAGGCTGATGGAGATCCTCGAGAAAAAACAGGTCAAGGTGGAGCGTTTCGTTCGCGTTGCGTGCCCGGCCCGGGGAACCACCCTCGCCTCGGGCAGGCTCGACCGCTGGCTCTCCGTGGTGAAGCTCCTGAACGACCTGGTTCTTCCCAACAATTTCCCGTTGCACCTCCTCATCGCCCTGATCGCCGAGCACGATGATCCCAGCCAACTGCCGGGTCTCGAAGCGATGATGCCCGGCTCGCCTCTCGTTCGGATTCTCAACCTGCCGACTCTTCAGGTGAGAGCCGACTTGTCGGTCATCTCCGGCGACACTGAGGGACGGGGACTCTTCGGGCGCCTCAAGGAGCTCATGCTCGACCAGTTTTTTGAAGACGAATGCGACGTCGTGGTCAACACAGGCGCCATGTACGGAGGTCTGAAACGGGTCGGCGGCGGCCGCTTTTACCTGGACTGCGGCAAGGATGTCAATCACTTCAGTTATTTCAAAAACGACGAAACTGTGCGGATGCTCGCTGCGGGTCTCCTGCGAAGCGACAATGCCGAGGCCGGGTTCCTGCCTCTCGCCGTGGCTCCGGAAAAGGAGCCCGCCCGGGCTGTCCTGCGCCGCCCTCCCAAAGGACCCTTGCCGGTGGTCTTTGTGCTTCCCGGGATCATGGGAAGTACCCTGGAGGTCGACGGTGACAGGATCTGGCTCGACAAGCTCGATCTGATGCTCGGGAAATTCGGCAAGCTGGCGGTCGAGTTGGAGGTGAGGCCGAGAGAGCCCTTTGAGGA
>CALBZH010000203.1 GCA_937889795.1 uncultured Syntrophobacteraceae bacterium
TTCGAGCAATGTAGTCTTTGTGGCCGTTCGCTGCCGCAACAATCCGGTCGACACCGAGGTGGACGAAGCGTCGTCCGAACATCGTCAGAGCGTGATGGGAATACCGCTTGTAGGTTTCATTCTCCCAATTGACGATCACCTTGACTCCTGCAAGCTTTGCGGCCGGAACGCCGAAGAAGAGCGCATTGCGATGGTTGATCAAGAGCAGGACGTCGGTGCGTCTGCGCCGAAAGGACCTGACGAGACGGGGGAATCCCAGGAGATCGATGGTGGAGTGGAGGAGGCCCGAGTCGACCGGATACCCCAGGGCACGAACCTCCTTCCCCAACGGCCCGGGGTCCCTGAGGAACACGATATTGGTCTGAAAGCGTTCTGGGCTCAAGTTTCTTAGCAGCTCCAACAGCAACTGCTCGGCTCCCCCGACGGTGAGAGAGGAAGCCAGAACGGTGAGGCGAACAGGCTCCATGGGCAACAAGGCCTTATTTTGAGACGCCACTTCGGATGACGGAGTGGAAGAGGGCCAGGAGATCATCCGCATGCTTCTCGATGGGAAGCTCCCGCAAAACCTGCCTTCGTCCGGCGCGGCCCATGTCCTCGAGCCGCTTTCCCTGTCGGATCATCCACGCAAGTCCTTCAAAGAGGTCCGATTCAGAGCTCGGATCAAACAGCTTGCCCGTGACGCCATCTTCGATCTGCTCGGGGATCCCACCGATTCGTGCCCCTAGAACCGGTGTTCCGCTGGCCAGGCTTTCGTAGACGCTGAGAGGGGCGTTGTCGTACCAACGACTGGGGACCACGGTGAAAAGGGCCTCCGAAATACGCCTGGAAAGCTCGGGTCCGACCGAGAAGCCTGGAAAATGGATTCGGTCGGCATCCTCGGATCCGATGAGCCGGCGGAGCCTCGCCGTCTCTCCGTCGTAGTCCCTTCCCATCAGGATCAGGCTGGGCTTTTGGGCCTCCTTGTACCGCTGATACGCGCATATGAGAGCATCGAGTCCTTTCTCCCGTGAAATCCTTCCAAAGTACAGGATCGTGTTCTTCTTTTCGAGCTGCTCGGGAATTTCGGGTGCCACCACCGGGTAGCGGATGAGCTGGATCCGCTCTTCGGGAAAGCCCGCTTGGATCATTTGGTCTCTCATGAAAAGGCACGGCACGACAAACGCCGCAACCGACCGGTAGATATCCAGCCAGCGGTGGACATACATCGCGGCGACCCGTATGGCGGATGCCCCCCAGCTCCCTTTGACGCAACGGTGGATGAGACCGTGAAAGTAGCCGCCGCCCCTGCAGAGGGTACACGGCTTCTCGTTTCTCATGAAGACGTAATTGGGGCACATCAGGTTGTAGTCTCCCACCTGCATCACGACGGGGATCCCTCTTGCTGCCAGGGCGTGCAGGATGCTGGGAGACATATAGTTGTAAATATTAAGGACATACGCGATATCCACCCGCCCGAGATCATCGAGGAGCAGACGCAGCTTCGTCTTTGCTTCGAGCGAATACACGCAGCGGTCCAAGAGGCGGAGGAAGGATGACGTGGAAATCGTAAAATCCTTAAAGTGGGCGGCGGAAGAAGCCACAGGGGGCTCAAGAAAATAGCTTGAGTACGGCGAAGGGCAATTGAGGTCGTATCGGCCGCTGAAGGGGACAAGGGAATGTCCCCTGGAGGCCAGGTGCGCCATCAAATCAAACAGGTATTTTTCGGTTCCTCCGTTGAGAAAAAAATACTTGTTGCACAGGAGGATCCTCATTGCGCCAGTCCAAGATACACGCCGATCCCATTGAAGCCGGCCAAGAACCGGCCCGATCCTTCTCTTGGCCATTCGAGGCAGAGCGCATTGACCCTCGGAAGCTGGGAGGAAATCGACTCGAAGGTCAAGCCACCATCGTGGCTGAGGAAGAGACCGTCGGCCGCTTTGTAGTCGTAGGCGAGTGTGCCGACCACGACCATCTTCGGATCGGTTGAGGAGAAAGCAACCGCGTAGGAGGCGATGTAATCAGGAGCGGTTCCGGGCAGCTGGACCTCCGTCCAGTGACTTCCGGCGTCAACGGAAGCCAAGATTCGCTTCTCCGGCAGGCCGACGAGAAGGTGACTTGGGTTCGTGGGATCCATCGCCATCCCAAAGCTGAAGGTGAACCCGGGAGAAATGGCGTTCCATGAGGCTCCTCCGTTAGTCGTCTTGAAGATGCCCCCGGCCTGGGTGCTCGCATAGAGGGTTCCGGGGCTTCCCGGATGGACCAGCAGGGCATGAGGCCCCTTGATGTAAGGGGTCGTCATTCCTGTGCTGGCGTTTGCCCAGGTCTTGCCGCCGTCGGTCGTCTTGAAGACGCCATAGCCGTTGGTGCCGACATAGACGGTTTCATCGGAGGCGGGGTCGATCTCAAGATTGGTGGGGAGCCCGTCCACATAACCGAGCGAAGGCAGGGGCTGCGAGGGCGTGGGCAGGCTGATGTCTTGCCACGATGCACCGCCGTCGAGGCTCTTGTACACGAAGATCCGGTCCTTCCTCCCCCAAGGCTGGGCGAGAAGGTACATCTTTGAAGGATTCGACGCAGCAATCTCGATCTCCTGGGCATGGCCGTCAGGAACCCCGTTCATCCGGCGCTTCCAGGTGCTTCCGCCATCGGTGGAGACCATCAGTCCGTTGTCCATCGCGCACAGGAATAGGGTCTGTGGCAGAGCAGGGTGCGTTTTGATGTCGTTGACCACCGTGTTCTGGAGACCTCTGTGCACTTGCTTCCAGCTTTCCCCTCCGTCGGAGCTCTGCCATATGTTCCACCAGTCGGTGAGCCACACTTGACTGCCATCCTCCGACGAGAACCGCATTTCTTCCACGGAAGTCAGTGAAGTGGCCCAGTTTTGAGCACTGTGCGGATCCAGCTGAAAGGCCTGAATGACTCTCCAGGTGACACCACCATCCGTCGATTTGTAGAGGCGATAAGGCCAGTCGTCGGGGTGAGAGCCAAGAAGCAGGACGTCAGCGTTCGCGGAGCTCACGGCCAGAGCCTTGAACGTATAGGGGGACAGCGTGGGCTTGCCCCTAGCCTTCCAGTTCCCGGCTGAAGGATCCAACTGGTAAACCCCGTTCGTTTTTTCGACCAGATAGAGCTTCCCCTGGGCATGGGAGATCATGTCGACGATCTGCAGGCTCCTCGAGGAGAGTCCCGAGTTGAACGGTTCCCAGCGACCGTTTCCATATCGATAAACCCCTTGCATGGTGCCTGCGTACAAGACTCCCTGGTGGTAGGTCAGGGACGTAATCAGGATGCTTTCGAGCCCCGCCAATCTCGTGGTTTGCAGTCCGGAGCCCGTGAAAGAAGCCTTGAAAACACCATCTGCGTCGGTCGCGACCCAAGATGAATCCTGAGAAAAGGCCATCAAATGGCTTCCGGGATACCGGGCGGCGTAACGAAGCTGCGAGCTCAGTTTCTGCCACGATGCTCCGTGGTCCGTCGTTGCATAAAGCCCGTCATCCGTGAGAAGAACGACCTGTCCCGGGCTGAGGGGATTCTGCTGCATATCCGCGACGGTGAAACCCTCGAAGCTGCTCCCTTTGAGCTCAAAGGTCTCGCCGGAGTCGGTGCTTCGAAAGACCCCGGCCACATCGGAGCCTACGAACTGAACGCCAGGGCTGGAGGAGTCGAATGCAATCGACGTGAACCGACCTCCGCCGCCGTAGCCCGTTGGGATGAGCTGAAAGGGTCGTGGGTCTTCCGGAGTCGATCTCCCATCCCATACCCGCAAATTGGAGGGAGCATTGACGGCGGCCAGCAGAGGGGCAGCTGGAGGAGCGACTTCATCGGATGCTTGGGCCAATGGCAGCCAGGCAACGAGGGCGAGCAAAAGGCAAGTGAGCCAGAGTACACGGAAGCGAGCTTTGGGCGTGGTCATGGAGGAGTCCTCCTGAGGGTACCGACAGAACCTACTTTCTCAACTGTTGCTTTGGTTCTATCGGCAGATACTTCTGCCCGCTCAAATTTGCCCGGTATTCCACGTACGCGCGCTCGATGGAGTCGTAACCTCTCATGCACACGCTTCCCGAAACCAGATCGCCCAAAATGCGCAGCTCCAGCTTGCCTGAGCGAGCCTCTACCCGGGTGGGCAGCGCCATCTTTTCCGCCATCTTCCGGCGCGCACCCTCTTGCTGAGTGAGAAAAACCCTGGACTCCAGCAGCGACGGGCTCAAATAGAAGAAATGGATATCCGGCTGTTTAGAATATCCTGGACGGATGTCGCACGTGATCTCCGTCGAGAAGGTGAGCATGGAGCTTTCTTCGGAGTGCCAGTAGAATGTGTTGCGGCTGTTCTTCTGGGGATACCCCTGTACAATCACCAGATACTCGTGGGTACTCAAGGGTGGAGGCTGCTCGATCGTGAGAATAGCCCGTGCATCGGTGAAGTGCTCTTTCTGCACGCTTCCCGAGAGCTTCAGGAGGAAGTACTTGGGACTCTCGCCACTGTCTGAGAGCAGGTCCTGGGCCTGTGTGGTCTCTGCGGTTGGTGCGGCTACCAGGAGCAGGCTCATGATGAAGAGCAGGAGTCTCCGATTGCGGCGCATGAGCCAATACCCCCTTTTCAGCACGGACAGTCGAATGCAGATGGCTAATCACTCACAAAACCGATGATACCTATCTTAAAACATTGGGGGCTCAGTCTACAACCGAGTTGACGCTCGCTCGGCCTGGATCCGTGGGGATTTTTGAAAGGCAGGCAACGTCCTGGCCACCTCTCCCGAGTGGGGCCAGCTCGGCTCCGTACAAACAGAGCCTTGAGTGGTGCGAGCTTTCTCCCCTACAATGAAGCATTTACCCTGAAGGAGGTGACTCTGTGGAGGATTCCGCTAAAGAACCCGTTTCTGCCGGAAAACCAGTTCTCAAGGCTTTGACTCTGGCTGCTTTCATTGCTGCCGCTGTCGTTGCGGTCCGATGGTCCCCGGTTGCGGACATCCTTACGACGGAGCGACTGGGGGAGGTGCTTCACCGAGCCGGCTATTGGGCGCCTCTGGCCTATGTCTGCTTCTATATCATCGGTGTGTGTCTGTTTGTGCCGGGGACGCTCTTGACGGCCATCGGAGCGGCCATCTTTGGCGCCTACTGGGGTTTCGTCCTAACCTGGATCGGCGCGATGGCCGGTGCCGCGCTCTCGTTTACCATCGGTCGCTATCTGGGGCGCGATTTTGCCGCATCGCTCATTGGCGAACGGTTGAAAAAGTACGACGATGCCATCGAAAGAAACGGATTCGCGACGGTACTCTATTTGCGCCTCGTCTATTTTCCGTTTACTCCCTTGAACTTCGGGATGGGACTTACGAAGGTTGCCTTTCGAGACTATCTCTGGGGGACCGGCCTCGGCATCCTGGTGGGGACGTTTGTCCTCACCTTCTTCTTCGGAACCGTGCGGGATGTCTACGCAAGCGGCCAGTGGAGCAACCTGGCTTCCTGGAGGATCGGTCTCGCTCTCGGCCTGTTCGTCCTTTCTTTTTTCATTCCAAAGCTGGTGGCCCGAATCAAGGAGCGATTCGGACTTCGTGTCGAATAGATGAATCTGCTTTGAATTCGGGAATTCAGAGCTCGTTGAGGCGGGAAGGCCCAAGGGTGACGACGCGGTCCCCCCTTCGAAGGACCTTGTCGCCTCCAACATTCAAGCGAATGCCTTCCCCCGTACTTGCACCCAGGGCCAAATGACCCCGCTGCCGGCAAAGGGTTGCGATCTCCTCGAACCGTCTCTCCTCTTTCACCGGAATGAAGTAGATCTGCTGACCGTCTCGCAGGCTGAGCATGTCATCAATCACTTCCTGCACTCCGGGGTTCAAGAGCTCTTGGCTCAGGAAATACGCATCGAAGCGGGAGGAGCAGACGATCCGGTCGCATCCGGCCTTCTTCAGCAGCTCCACCGAAGCGGGGTCCACACATTCGACGACTGTCCTTACGTCCACCGTCCGTGCCTCAACAGCCAGTGCAATCGTCACGTTCAAGTTGTCGGACGCGGGATCAGAACCGTTGCGCGCGAGGATCACGACATAACACGCGTTGTCGATGGAGGCGCGATTCAGCGTCGTGTCTCGTACGGGGTTGCCTCTCACATAGTGAATGCCCCGCTTTGCAAGCTCCGGAGGAAGCTCCTCGAGATACTCGTCGACCAGGAGGATCGGAGTATGCTTCCCGAAAGAGGGGTCATGCTCCAGCTCATCCAGAACTTGCGCCACTTTCGGGAGGCCCGGAAAATTGATGATAACCAGGTGCCCGCTTCCCACATACGATGACATGCCTCGAATCTCCTTCGTCTTTGAGCTGACCAGGGCCGCGGCAACCACGGACAGGGCGTATCCGAGGAGCCCGATGCCAAACAACATGACCGGTCCCCCAACAAAGAATCGGCCGCCTGTGGTCTTGGGGAAGAAATCGCCATAGCCGACCGTGGTCATGGTCACAATGGTGTACCATAAACCGTCAGCCCAATTGAGGTCGGGGCTCGCGGGCAGCTCCCAGTAGAGAAACCCCGTCATGCCATATAGGAGGACCGATGCCAGCAAAATGGTGAGCCGCAACGGGGCCGGAGGGTTGTGCAGCACATACCGAATAAGATGCTGGAGTACGTGGACCACTATTCCTGCCTCCCCTGCCATTCACGCATAAGCGACGACGCGTAGGCGGTCATTTCCGCATTTGCCCACAATCCCCGCCTGCCGGCTCGAGCCAGCTCCTGCTCCTGCAGGTAGAAGGCCATGCCCGGAAACGGAAAGACCGTATAGACCAGTGCAAGTCCGTCCCGGACAAGCCGGAGGCCAACATCCTGGTCGTCGACATACAGCGTGGCAAGGTACCGACCATAGCGGTCCTTGGGGGACGAGTTGAGCAGGACCCGAATCGCACGGTCCTTGGTGATCCGCTCCAGCGTATCCACAGCCGCGTGGCCGAACGGTGATTCGAGATCCTTTTCAATTTTTGCGCTGAACGCCTTGATGCCAAGAATGCGCACTGTCGCAGGCTCCTGACCTTCTTGGGCCACCTGAATCGTGTCCCCGTCAATCACCCGCACAAGCCGGACCACACTTCCCGTTTCGATCTTGCCTTCCGATGAGTGGAAAGCCTTTCTTTGCTTCTCGACACTTACCCCATAGAAGAGCGAGGCCGAAAGCAGAAACGCGATGCATCCCCAATAGAGAACATGATGTCGGTCCATGCGATCGATTGTCCGTCGGTCGTATTGTTGCTCGGTTTGGTTACACAAAGACGTGAGGACAAGGAGGCCGAACGTACCGCAACGATCGCCGGCCCCCTCTACGGAATAGGATGCCTCACTTCGCTTCGGTCGGGAATTGGGCCCTCTGCCACTCGTGCCATCCGCCTTTCAGGGCGAAGACGTTGATGTAGCCTTTATCGATCAGTTTTTGTGCCAAACTGGCACTCGTTCCTTCGTTCGGTCAGGCGCAGTAAAGAACGATCTTTTTCTCCGTGGGGTACTTGGAAGCCCAAGCCTCAAAGTCCTTCGGATCTTCCCGAACGGCTCCCTTGATCTTCAGCTCGCTGGAGCTCCAATCCTTGCCTGCCCGGACGTCGAGCAGAACAATATCCTTGGAGCCCAGTTCAGGCTTGAGCTCCTCCTTGCTGATTCTGGGGACGTCCTTGGGAGCGGATTCCGATACCGCCGTCCATCCCAGACTCACCAACCCCAGCATCAACAGCACCATCCATGCAAATCGCCGGGTAATCATGC
>CALBZH010000204.1 GCA_937889795.1 uncultured Syntrophobacteraceae bacterium
AAATTTCAGGTAGCGGGCGGTCAGATCCATGTCGATCGGAAAAGATGTCCCCGCCAGGGCGGCGCTGCCCAGCGGCAGCACATTCGTCCGTATGAGGCAATCCTCGAATCGCTCTTGGTCTCGGGCAAACATCTCGAAGTAGGCCATGAGGTGGTGAGACAAGAGCACCGGCTGGGCATGCTGCAGATGCGTGAAGCCTGGCATGACAAGTCCGAGGTTCGCCCGAGCCACTCCGAGCAAGGCCGCTTCGACATCAGTCAGGAGAGCCCGGCATTGCTCGAGCACGTCGCGCATGTAAAGCCGCATGTCCAAGCAGATCTGGTCGTTACGGCTTCTGGCCGTATGGAGCTTTCCGCCCACCTCACCGACCTTTTGGATCAGTCGCTGCTCGACAGCCATGTGGATGTCTTCCTGAGAGGCATCCATCGCCAGCTCACCCCGCTCAATCTCCCTCAGGATCTCTCCCAGTCCTTCCACAATTCGATTGGCGTCGTCATGGGAAATGATCTGGCATTCGGCCAGCATGCGGCAATGGGCAATACTTCCTTCGATGTCGAAGCGGAACAGGCGAGAATCGAAATGGATGGAGGCCGTGTAGTCCTCCACCTGTCGGTTCGTGGGCTGCTCGAAACGACCTTGCCAAGGCTTGTCAGCCATAAAGATCCATTCCCTTCACAGGTACCCTAGCGTGCTAACTGGCGACCCTGACCTCGAATCAGAGCCTCCGCGGGTGCGTCATCCCAAGCTCTTCTGGACCAGTGCGCCAATGCGAAGTCTCAGACCGTGGAGGCGGATGAACCCCGTGGCATCGTCCTGACGATACACGTCGTCTTCCTCGAAGGTCGCAAAGCTGGTCTGATAGAGGGATCTCGCGGATTTGCGTCCAACCGTCTGGCACGTACCCTTGTAAAGTTTCAATCGGGCGGTCCCCCAGACGTTTTCCTGCGCCAGGTCCATCATGCTTTGCAGGAGCTTCATCTCCGGCGAATACCAGAAGCCATTGTAAATGAGCGTCGAATATTGGGGGATCAGGGAGTCGCGAATGTGCATGACCTCCCGGTCCATCGTGATGGACTCGACGGCTTGGTGAGCCGCCCTGAGAATCGTCCCACCAGGAGTCTCGTAGACGCCGCGCGACTTCATGCCCACGAAACGATTTTCGACCAGATCCACTCTCCCGATGCCATGCCTGCCACCGATGGCGTTGAGCTCCTGAAGCAGCTTCGCCGGGCTCAAACGACGACCGTCCAGAGCCACCGCATTGCCCGCCTCGAATTCGATCTCGACAACCTGGGGGGTGTCAGGCGCCTCCTCAGGGTCCGTGGTCAAGGTGAACATCCTGGAATCGGGCTCCAGCCAGGGATCCTCCAGGATGCCGCCCTCGTAGCTGATGTGAAGCATGTTCCGGTCGGAGCTGTACGGCTTTTCCTGGGTCACGGGCACAGGAATACCATGTTTCTTGGCGAAATTGACCAGCGCCGTTCTGGACCGAAGGTCCCATTCCCGCCAAGGGGCAACGATCTTGAGACTGGGGTTGAGGGCAGTGTAGGTCAGCTCGAAGCGGACCTGGTCGTTTCCTTTACCCGTCGCCCCATGACTGACGCCGTCCGCCCCCTCTTCCTCGGCGATGCGCACCTGATGTTTGGCGATGATCGGGCGCGCAATGGACGTTCCGAGCAGATACTGGCCTTCATAGATAGCGTTGGCGCGGAATGCGGGGAAAACGAAGTCCCTGACAAATTCTTCGCGGAGGTCCTCGATGCGTGCCTTGACGGCGCCCGTGGCCAGTGCTTTGGCTTCCAGCCCGTCGAGCTCCTCTTCCTGACCGAGGTCGGCTGCGAACGCCACCACCTCACACTGATAGGTCTCGATCAGCCACTTAAGAATGACCGATGTGTCAAGCCCTCCGGAATAGGCCAGTACCACTTTGTTGATCTTCATGGGTCGTGCGTTCTCCTCAATCGATTAAGATTTTCCGGTCATCAGCCATTCAAGCAAGGCCATCTGCAGATGCAGACGGTTTTCCGCCTGGTTGAAAACAACAGACCGCGGCCCTTCCATGACGTCATCCGTGATTTCTTCTCCGCGGTGTGCGGGCAGGCAATGCATCACGACGGCGTGCGCCGGCGCGCATGCGAGGAGCTCCGCATTGACCTGGTAGGGTTTGAAAACGCCCTTCCTGGCTTCGGATTCCGCCTCCTGCCCCATGCTGGCCCACACATCCGTGTAGATCACGTCAGCCGACCGCACGGCTTCCTTGGGATCGCCGGTCAGCTTGACCTTGGCGATGCCTTGGCGCTCGGCCCGCTCGATGACCTTGGGGTCCGGTTGGTAGCCGGGCGGGCAGGCCAGGGTGACGGTGAATCCCAAACGGGCAGAGGCGTTGATCCAGGAATGGGCCACGTTGTTGCCGTCCCCGACCCAGGCGACGTGGATCCCATCGATGGAGCCCAGCTCCTCCTCAACCGACACCAAATCGCTCAGGACCTGGCAGGGGTGAAACCAGTCGGTCAGGCCGTTGACAACGGGAACGGTCGCATACCGGGCAAGCTCCTCGACGTCGGACTGGGAATACGTGCGCACCATAACGCCGTCCACATAGCGGGAGAGAACGCGACCCATGTCGGACAAAGGCTCATTTCGAGAGATCTGGGTGTCTCCGGCCGTCATGTAGACGCAGTGGCCGCCCAGCCGGTACATCGCCACTTCGAAGGACACCCGGGTCCGCGTCGACGGTTTGACGAAAATCATGCCCAGTACCTTACCCGCAAGCGATGGCTGCAGGGATCCCGCCGCCCATTCCGCTTTCATGGCCCGGGCTCGGGTGACGAGCTGCCTTATCTCTTCTGCCGAGAGATCCAAGATGGTCAGCAGATCCCGTTTCATGCGGACACCTCGCGCAAAACGTCATCCAGGATCTGGATGAGCGCATCGATTTCCGATTGACCGACAACCAGCGGCGGGACAAGGCGCAGCACGGTGTTGTGCGCGCAATTGATAATGGCGCCGCGCTCCAGGCACTTGTCGACCACCACCTGGCCCGGCATCGAGAGCTCCGCTCCAACCATCAGGCCTCGACCCCGCACATCGACGATGATGGGGTGTCGGGCCTGAAGGGCCCGAAGGGACTGCATCAAATAGGCACCCGCTTCCCTGACTCGATCGAGGAACCGGGGCTCGGCAATCAGCTCCAAAACGCGTCCCGCTGCCGCGGTGACCAAGGGCGTCCCTCCGAACGTCGACGCATGGGTCCCCGGGACGAACGCCCTGGCGACATCATTCGTTGCCAGCATGGCGCCGATCGGGAGTCCGTTGCCCAAGGCCTTGGCCAACGTCATGATGTGTGGAGTCACCTCTTCCTGCTCGTAAGCGAAGAGGGACCCGGTCCGGCCCATTCCCGTCTGGACCTCATCGAACAACAGCAAAAGATCGTGCCGGTCACAGATCTCCCTAAGCGACTTGAGATATCCGGGAGCGGAAAAATTCACTCCGCCTTCTCCCTGGACAGGCTCCACCATGACGGCGCAGGTCTGAACGGTGATCGCGGCTTCCACGGCGCTCAGGTCGTTGAATCCCACATAGGTGAACCCCTCGACCAAGGGCTCGAATCCCTTGTGCACCTTCTCCTGACCTGTCGCGGAAAGTGTCGCGAGGGTCCTTCCGTGGAAGGAATCGGTCATCGTAATGATGTGAAAACGGCCGGGACCGTACCGATCCCGGCTGAACTTCCTCGCCAGCTTGATGGCCGCTTCATTGGCTTCAGCTCCGCTGTTGCAGAAAAACACCTTATCTGCAAACGAAAGCCGTGTCAATTCCGCCGCCAGCCGGGTTTGAGGCTCCGTATAAAAGAGATTCGAGACATGCACCAGGCGGGCGGCCTGCTCGCAGAGGACCCGGCTCACTTCGGGGTGGCAGTGACCGAGGTTGCACACGGCGATGCCAGCGAGGAAGTCTAGATACTCCTTCCCGGTGTCATCCCACAGCCGGCAGCCCTCGCCCCGCACGAGTGTGAGCGGCAGTCTCGCGTACGTGTTGAAAATGGTGTTCTGGGAGAGGTCCCTGACGTCCGTCATGTCGACTCCTGTATCAGCCTTTTTAACGCCGCTTGATGATTTCCGTTCCGACGCCCGTGTCCGTGAACATCTCCAAGAGAATCGAGTGCGGCACGCGACCGTCGATGATGTGGACCTTGCCGACGCCCGCCTGTACGGCATCCACGGCACACTGGACCTTGGGAATCATGCCTCCCTTGAGCGTCTCATCCTGCATGGCATCCGCAGCCTCGGCGACGGTCATGCTGGAGATGAGCTTCCCTTCCTTGTCCAGCACGCCGGCTACATCGGTCATCAGCAGCAGCTTCTCGGCTCGAAGAGCACCCGCAACGGCCCCGGCGACCAGGTCGGCATTGATGTTGTAGGTTTCTCCCTCTTTGCCCACCCCCACCGGGGCGATCACTGGGATCATCTGGCTTTGCTCGAACGCCTTCAAGATGTCCGTGTT
The DNA here is from genome assembly GCA_937889795.1 of uncultured Syntrophobacteraceae bacterium. GTDB lineage: Bacteria > Desulfobacterota > Syntrophobacteria > Syntrophobacterales > Syntrophobacteraceae > CALBZH01. Next base: position 4,501 of record CALBZH010000204.1, read on the forward strand.
CACGCTGTGCACCTCGCCCACGAGACCGATGTCGATGATCTCGGGGGGCTGGTCATCTCCCTGGTAGCGGAACACATGAAGCTTGCGCGCCTGAATCAGCCAGGCGTCCTTGCCGCTCAAGCCGATGGCCTGGCCACCGTGGCGGTTGATGAGCGAAACAATCTCCTTGTTGAGCTTCCCGGCAAGGACCATCTCGACGATGTCCATCGTGTCTTCGTCGGTCACCCGCATGCCCGCGCGAAATTGACACTCCTTGCCAATGCGGTCGAGCATCTTACCGATTTGGGGCCCTCCGCCGTGGACGACCACCGGATTGATCCCAATGTATTTCATCAGGACGATGTCCTTGGCGAAGCTCTCCTTGAGCTCATCCGCTACCATCGCATGGCCGCCGTATTTGACAACCACGGTCTTTTGATAGAAGCGACGGATATACGGCAGCGCCTCGACCAGGATGCTCGCGATTTCAACCATAGCTCTCGCTCCCTACAGGATATACCGGCTCAAGTCTTCGTCCTTGACGATCTCCTGGAGTGTCTGTCGGACGTAATCCCTTGTGATTCTGATCTGTTGCCCTTTGAGGTCCGGAGCCGAGAAGGACACTTCGGAGAGCAATTTTTCCATAATCGTATGGAGTCTGCGGGCCCCGATGTTCTCCGTTCGGGTGTTGACGAGGAAAGCCGTTTCCGCGATCTCGTCGATGGCCTCGGCTTCAAACACAAGCTCGACTTCCTCGGTCTGCAGCAGCGCCTTGTACTGCTCGATCAGGGCGTTCTCCGGCTCGGTCAGGATCCGCACGAAGTCTTCCTTGCTCAAGGACGTGAGCTCCACGCGAATGGGGAAGCGGCCTTGAAGCTCCGGGATGAGATCGGACGGCTTGGCGATGTGAAAAGCCCCGGATGCGATGAACAGGATATGGTCCGTTCTCACCATGCCGTACTTGGTGGTCACGGTCGAGCCTTCCACGATCGGCAGAAGATCCCGCTGCACCCCCTCCCGGGACACGTCCGGCCCTCGGCCTCCCGATTCACGGCCCGCGATCTTGTCAATTTCATCCAGGAAGATGATGCCCGAATGCTCCACTCTCTCCACGGCGGACTTGATGACTTTATCCATGTCGATCAGGCGTTGAGACTCCTCCTGGACGAGAATCTCCCGCGCTTCGGGGATCTTGACCTTGCGGCGCTTGGTGCGGCGGGGCATCATGGATCCCAGCATCTCGCGCAGGTTGTAATCCATGTCCTCCATGCCGGCACCGGCGAAAATCTCGAACATCGGCATGCTCCGGTCCGGGACATCGAGCTCGACGTACCGGTCGTCGAGAGCCCCCTTTCGCAGCAGCTTCCTGAGCTTCTCCCGTGTGGAGTCAGCTTGCTCGGATTCGGCTTGGGCCGCTTGCATCGCGTCAGGCTCGGGCAAAAGCGGCTCCTTGGTCTCCTGCTGACGCTTGGGAGGAAGCAGGATGTCGAGCAGTTTTTCCTCCGCGAGCTCACCGGCTTTAATTTTCACCGCTTCCATTTCTTCGTTGCGCACCATGCTCACGGCGAGCTCCATGAGGTCCCGGATCATGGATTCGACGTCGCGTCCCACGTACCCCACTTCGGTGAACTTGCTCGCTTCAATTTTCAGAAATGGGGACTGGGCCAGACGCGCGAGCCGTCGGGCGATCTCGGTCTTGCCGACACCCGTGGGGCCGATCATGATGATGTTCTTGGGCGCGATTTCATCCCGGAGGTGCTCCGGCACCTGCTGACGTCGCCATCGGTTGCGGAGTGCGATGGCCACCATCCGCTTCGCATCCTTCTGGCCGATGATATATTTGTCGAGCTCGCGGACGATCTCCGCTGGAGTCAAGGGCTGTTGCATGGGCTCAGAGCTCCTCGATGGCAAAATCGTTGTTGGTGTAGATACAGATCGAGGCTGCGATCTTCATGGATTCTTCGGCAATCTCCCGGATGGACAGGGACGAGTGGGTCATCAGGGCGCGGGCGGCCGCGAGGGCAAAGGGCGCCCCTGAGCCCACCGCGGCGAGTCCGTCGTCGGGCTCGATCACGTCTCCTGTGCCGCTCAAAATGAAGCACTCCTTCCCATCTCCGGCAATCAGCAGCGCTTCCAGGCGCCGCAGGGCCCGGTCCAGTCGCCAGTCCTTGGCAAGCTCCACCGCCGCGCGCTTGAGGTTTCCGTTGTATTGCTCGAGCTTTCCCTCGAGCCGTTCGAAGAGGGTGAAGGCATCCGCCGTCGAGCCCGCAAAGCCGCACAAGATCTTGTCATTGTAGAGTCTTCTGATCTTTCTGGCCTGGTGCTTCACGACGGTCTCGCCCATCGTCACCTGCCCGTCTCCGGCCATGACAAGACATCCGTCCTTGCGGATGGCAAGGACGGTCGTGCTTCGAATCGGTTGTTTGCTCATCCTGGTCCTAATCTCCTATCTCACTCGGCCTCGATCGCAAGGGACGGGCGATCCGCCGCTTCAGGCTCACCGCATCCGAACCGTGACATGCTCATCGTTTCTGCAGACGACTTCTGGGATGCGCCGCGTCGTAAGTCTTCATCAGTTGGCTCAGCTGCACGTGGGTGTACCGTTGGGTTGTGGAAAGGCTGGCGTGACCGAGCATCTCCTGAATGGCCCTGAGATCGGCACCCGAATTCAATAGATGGGTTGCGAAGCTGTGACGCAGCCCGTGGGGGCTCAGTTGTTGCCACAAACCACACCGTTCGAGCTCGGCCCTGAGGAGGCGATGGACGGACCGCGCCGTCAGCCGTCCACCTCGAGCGTTCCGGAAAAGGGGCTGCGCCAGCGGTTTCGCTCCATGGAATTGCTCATTCAGAACGGTCAGATAGTGCCGGATCGCTTCCAAGGCCTTCTCGCCGATGGGGACGATGCGTTCCTTCTTTCCTTTGCCAAAGACCCGCACCATGCCCTGAGCGTATAGGAGGTCCGTCTCGTCGAGCCCCACGAGCTCGCTCACGCGCAGGCCGGATGAGTAGGCGCATTCAAACATGGCCCAATTACGGGCTCGCCGCCAGGAGCCTCCAGGCTTGAGAGCCGACTCACGAAGGCCGTTCAGAAAATGAAAGATGGGGTCCACCTCCAGAAAGGACGGGAGCTTCTCACGCAGCTTCGGGTGGGTCACGGCTTCCGCTGGATTGTGCCTGCAGTGCCCCTCCTCGACCAGATAGCGAAAGAAGGAACGGAGCGTCGACAGCTTTCGCGACTGACTGGTTTTCTCCAACTTCGCATGCAGGCCGCTGAGAAAACTACGAATGACGTCCGCGTCGATCTCCGCCACTTCCCAGTCGCCCCGGTTCCATCGGGAGCCGACCATGCTGGCGAACTGAGCGAGATCGCTCTCGTAAGCTCTCATCGTGTGCGGGCTAAAGGCGCGCTCGCGGCGTAAATGGGTGAGGTAAGATTCAACCGCTTCGCTCCACATGAGCGGCTCATTCGGAGATTCATGCTGCATCTGGCTGGCACCGTACCTGCTCTTAAAGTGTGAGCCCACTGGGAGCGTCACGGTTGTACCCCACATATTCGCAAGAAAAATATTTTCCTAGCATACGAGATCCCTTGATGGCAAAGGGAAAGATGCAGGACGACCGAAGCCGCGCCGCCCGATTGATGGTTGCCGCTCCTCTGGAAATCATATGGAATGCCGCTATGTTAGGATTACTTTGGCCACGAGTGGGGCGGGCTTACCATTTGACAAGCGGGCAGCTTTCGGCATAAGGTGCATAACTTGTTGATGACTTAAGCATTTTTCATGATTTCAAGCACTGGAGACCGGCCTTGAGCAGAAGGATCTATGAGTTGAAGGTTGTGAGCGATTTTGCGGCGGCCCACAATTTGAGAAATTTCCGTGGGAAATGCGAGAATCTTCACGGGCACAACTGGAAGGTGGAGGTGGTGGTTCGAGGCACGGAGCTGGATTCGAGCGGTGTCGTGCTGGATTTCGCGGAGATCAAGAAGGTGATCCGGGAGCTTCTGAGCGAGCTCGACCACCGATACCTGAACGATATTGAGTTTTTCAAAGAGCATAATCCCTCGTCGGAAAATATTGCACGGTACTTGTTCGATAAGCTTGCCGAGCGGCTGAATGGCGGCAGTCTCTGGATACACAGCGTGTCGGCATGGGAATCGCCGGACGCTTGTGCGACGTATCGATTGGAGTGCTGATCGGCTTGTGGCCCGGCAGCGAACGACCGCCGGGCCATGAGCACCGAAGAAAAGGAGCCAGAACAATGTTTTCTCCTGTAAAGCGGGTTTCCAGATCAACCCTCGCGAGGGGCTGGTGCGGTCGGATGGGAATAGCGGTTGGGGGTGTTGCGATGCTGATCTTGGGACTCTCGGCCTCGGTGCATGCCTTGCAGCAGCACGCCCTGACCCCAGCGCAGGAGTCCGGGGTACAGGCACCTGAAGGGGGAGCTTCCCCGGAGGCGGCCACCGGGCATGATCAGAAATCGGGATCTTCCCTCGGTGCTCAGGGAGCTCCGGCTGCGGAGCCGCATAGAGCAACGGAATCTAAAAAAGGGGGTCCTGCAGCCCCGGTACAGGAGTCCGGGAAAACGGGCGAGCACGCCGCTCCGATTGGCGCCGAGCATGGGGAAGAGCATGGGGCCCATGGTCCGGCGCTCCCCGAAATATCCACCATCCCGGGTGTGACCTTCGTGGAGACCATGATCAAGCTCATGGAGTATGAGCTCCACGGCCGCTTCCTCGGGTGGCGTCCCAATGACATGGTCATTGGTCGCGTGACAGACAACATCAACAACTACCAGTTGGGCATTCTCGAAGCGATTCGGTTCACGACCTTCCGCCTCAAGGACAGCCTGACACGCATGGGGGATGCGGACACGTACGATCCGGACCTCGAATTGGCTTTGAACCTGTTCATGAATCGGGCGACCCTGTTTTGGTTTCCGTCGGCTGAGAACTCCTACGAGGAAGCCATCGACCATCTGAAGCGGTTCGTCGTGAAGCTCAAGGCGGGCCAGAGGAACTTTTACCCGCGCATCGACAATTTCCGACTCCTGATGAGTACCTACAAGGACCTCCTGGGCAATGTGAATAGAAGCCTGATCGTATCGCCCGTGAGCTGGTTCAAGGTGGATGACTACTTCTACTACGCCAAAGGAATGTCCCACGTCTTCTACGAGCTGTTGCGGGTCGTCCGCGTGCAGTATGAAAACCAGCTCAAGTCCACACTCACCGCGCTGGAGTTGGTGGACGAGATCATCCACGAGCTCTATCGGACCGAGGAAATGGATCCGTGGATCATCCTGGACTCCGACCTGGACGGCATCTTCGCGAACCATCGAGCGAATCTGAACGCGCCGCTGAGCGAAGCCGCGCACCTCATGGTTATCCTCAGCAGCTTCTGATCCGTGGCTCAGAGCGCTGGACTCCCCCTCCCCCGACCCGGGGGAGGGCGGCATTCTGTTGCCCCCTTATTGGGGCTTATTCCTCAGAGCGTCTTTCATCTTCTCCTTCTGCCCCAGAAAATAATCCCGTTTCTCCGGATTCTTCTCGAGGGCCTGCTCAATGGTGCGTAGGGCTTCTTCGTATTGTCCATTGACGTAATAAGCCTCTGCCAGAGTGTCGAGAATGTATGGCTCGGGCGTTTTCTGCGCTGCTTCTTTCGCGAGCTTCAGGGCAGCTTCCGGCAGGAAGTAAGGGGGTGGGGCGGTTGCATAAAACCAGGCGAGATTGTTCTGAACCACCGGATCGTCCGGCAGAGCTTCAGAAGCCTTGACTAGCCAATGCTCCGCTTCCTGAAAACGACGGAGCTCGAGCAAGGCCCCCCCAAGCGCTGAGGCGAGGTGAGGGTCGACCGGTGCGAACTGCATGAGAATTTCCGCGCGCTTGACGTCGATCTGCTTGTACCAGCCCTGGACCAGATCCGATCGCTTCAGATGCCAGCCCCCCCAGATCAGTATGGAGAGACAGCACGCGACCACCGTGGCGGCTCCGTACAGCTTTTGGCTGTGCCGACGGGCCAGGAACGGTCGCTCGTGGCACTGGAGGAGAAAACTCACGCGCTCGCGAATACTGAAGTGGTGCCAGTTGGGCAGGTCGTGGGTTTGACCGCTCATCACGGCGATCTTTTCAAGTGAGCTAATGAGCGTGAAGGGATGCCCGATGAGCTTCAGGGCATAGAGGTCCGCCTGGCGCTCGCAGTTTCGAAGAAAGAAGCCGAAGACAAACCGGAAGTAGAGCAGGAAGACTAGAAGTACCGGGAGGCTGTAGGCCAAGGAAAACAAGCTGAGCTGACTGGAATCGCCAGCAAAGGCCCAGCGAAGGAAGTATTCCTGGTTTAGAAGAAAAGCGAGCAGCAAGTCGCCATAGGCGAAGGTGAGCGCGGCGTAGCCCAGGAAGAAGAGCAGAAAGAAGGGGAGATGCAGTCTGCGCGCGTGTCCCATCTCGTGGGCCATCACGGCTTTGAGCTCGTCGCCGTTCAGCAGTGCCAAGAGCCCCCGTGTGATCAGAATGTAGCGCAGCGGAGGAGCTACGCCGACGATCCCAGCCGTAAGTGTCTCGCCTCCGAAAAGAGGCCAGATCTTGAAGTCACCGAGTGAAAAACGTTGCTCGGCACAGAACTGTTCCAGCTCGGCTCGAATCGCGCCGGACGGGAGCGACTCACAGCGCCACAGGCGGACCATGATCCACGGAGCCAGCAGGATGAAAAGAGCCAAGCTCAGGGCAAAGGACAAATACTGGCCCAGCACCGTCTTCAGGAAGGCGACGTGGTCCAGGTGATCGATCAGGTCCGAGACGAGAGAAATGAGCAGCCAGGGCACCAGAAAGGCCCCGTTGAAGGACAGGTGCCCCCAAATAAACGCCGCGCGGCTCATTCTGGACTGATGGATGACCCGATACAAAGGGTGTGCAAAGGTCCAGCAAATGGTCTGATGGACCACATAGAGGAGAAGGCCGGTTGCTCCGGGGAGGGTCAGGGATTGGGTGAAGCCGGGGATTGCACTCAGGTAAAACTTGATGTTCAGGACGAACACGTCGATGCCCAGAACCCCGAGGGCCAGGAGCGACAGCTGCATCTGCAGGCGGTGATAGCGCCTGGTGATGAAGGACAGGGACACCCCTTGGGCAAAGGCTCGACCAAGCCGCCGATGCGTCAGGAAGGTGATCAGTCCGTAAGCCAGAACAAGGGTACCCCACAGCCCGAAGGTTGTTGCCGGACCAAACGTGGCCTTAGGCCCGGGTTGTTGCAGGGTGAAGATGAGCAGGGCGGCCAAATAGCCGAGAAGCTGACTATACATGGGCGGATGCGTCGTCGGTGGAAAGGTGGAATGGGACCAACGGGGCTACCGGGTGAACCGGATCTTGCCCTTTCCCAGCAGGTCGTGCAGGTGAAGGATCCCGACCAGGCCCCCCGATGCGTTGCTGACGGGCAAGACCGTGATTTGGTGGCGCTCCATGACCTCCAACGCCTCCGCCACCGAAAGATCGGAGCCGATGGAGCGAGGGCGCGGCGTCATGACTTCCCTGACCTGCTTGTCGCCGAGATGGAGGTGCTTATTCAGAGCGCGTCTCAGATCCCCGTCCGTGAAAATGCCTTGAACGGAGTCGTCCTCGCCGACCACGAGCGTGGCCCCCATCCCTTTGCGGCTCATTTCTTCCAGCGCTTTCGGAACGAGGGTCTCGGGGCTCACACGCGGGATGTCGCTGCCCTGCTTCATGACTTCGAAGAGCGGAACCTGGAGACGCTCACCGATCTGTCCGCCGGGGTGGTATCGCTTAAAATCCCTGGCCTGAAAGTCGCGCAGCTTGAGAAGGGCCACGGCGAGAGCGTCGCCCATGGCCAGCATGGCCGTGGTGCTGGCGGTGGGAGCGAGGCCCAGGGGACACGCCTCCTTCGGAACGCCCGTGTATATCGCAAGGTCGCTGCTCTGGGCGAGCGAGGATGAAAGATTCCCCGTCAACGCGATGATCTTCGTTCCCAAGGATCTCAGGCTGGGAAGGATGATGTTGAGCTCATCCGTTTCGCCGCTGTTGGAAAGCGCCAGCACGATATCTTCCGCCCGCGCCATCCCGAGGTCCCCGTGCATGGCCTCGACCGGGTGCAGGAAAAACGACGGCGTCCCGGTGCTGCTCAGAGTCGCGACGATCTTGCGCCCCACGATCCCGGACTTGCCGATCCCTGTCACAATCACTCTGCCCGACGACTCGTAAATCCACCGCACCGTCTTGGCGAAGGGATCCCCGATGCGCTCGACAAGGCACAGCAGTCCCTCGGCTTCAGTGCGGAGGACGTCCTGGGCCATTTCAATGATTTCAGACCGGCTGTATTGTGGCTTCAGGGATGCTTCCACGGTCACTTACCCGTTTCGAAACAGTGCTTCCGGACAGGCTCCCCGAACGGAACCGCATAATCACCCGTGAAGCACGCAAGGCAGAAGGGATGGCCCTCCATCTGGCTGTCGGCGCCCTCCAGGAGACCGTCCAGGCTCAGATACCCGAGGGAGTCCAGCCCGATGAAGTCGCGGATCTCGCTCACCGAGTGCGAGGAGGCGATGAGCTCCCCCTTCGTCGAGAAGTCGATCCCGTATGGGCAGGGAAAGCGATGCGGCGGGCAGCTCACCAGCATGTGAATCTCTTTGGCGCCTGCGTCACGCAGGGTCTTGATGCGGGTTCGCGTCGTGGTGCCTCGGATGATGGAGTCCTCCACCAAGACGACCCGTTTCCCGCGCAGGAGCTCCCGGACGGGATTGAGCTTGATGCGCACGGCGAAATCCCGCATAGCCTGGCTCGGCTGAATGAACGTGCGGCCGACGTAGTGGTTCCGGATGACGCCCATCTCGAGGGGGATCCCGGATGCTTCCGCGAACCCCAGGGCCGCATAGTTGCCCGAATCGGGGAACGGCATGACCAGATCCGCGTCGAACTTGTTCTCGCGTCCCAGGATGTGCCCGAGGCGCTTGCGGCACAGGTAGACATTCTGCCCGAAGATGCTGCTGTCAGGGCGGGCGAAGTAAATGAACTCGAAAATGCACTGGGCCGGGCGGACTTCAGCAAAGGGATGCATGGAGCGAAGCCCGTTCTTGTCAATGATGAGAATCTCGCCGGGGGCGATGTCCCTGATATAGGTGGCCTCGATCAGGTCCAGGGCA